>NZ_JALXKT010000041.1:0-29989 GCF_025144775.1 Brachybacterium sp. p3-SID957
AGATCCAGGCCGGTGCCGTCCTCACGGGCGCTCACGACCACATGCTCACCGTCGCGGACCTCGCCGCGCAGGATCAGCCGCGCGAGGGCGTCACCGATCTCCTTCTGGACCAGCCTCTTCAGCGGCCGGGCACCATACATCGGGTCGAAGCCCTTCTCGGCCAGCCACTCGGTGGCGCCTTGGTCCACGTCCAGGACGATCCGGCGATCGACCAGGCGGGCGGCGACGTCCGCGATCTGCAGCGTCACGATGCGGGAGAGCTCCTCACGGCGCAGCGCATCGAACATCACCACGTCGTCCAGCCGGTTGAGGAACTCGGGCTTGAAGGAGGCCCGCACCACGGCCATCACCTTGTCCGTCTTCTCCTCGGGGCTGAGCAGAGGGTCCTGCAGCACGTGGGCCCCGAGGTTGGAGGTGAGGATGAGGATGGTGGAGCGGAAGTCGACGGTGCGGCCCTGGCCGTCGGTGAGACGGCCGTCGTCGAGCACCTGCAGCAGCACGTCGAACACATCGGGGTGGGCCTTCTCGATCTCGTCCAGCAGCACCACGGAGTAGGGGCGGCGCCGCACGGCCTCGGTGAGCTGGCCGCCCTCGTCGTACCCGACGTACCCGGGAGGCGCACCCACCAGGCGCGAGACGGTGTGCTTCTCGCCGTACTCGGACATGTCGATGCGCACCATGGCGCGCTCGTCGTCGAACAGGAACTCTGCCAGCGCCTTGGCCAGCTCCGTCTTTCCCACACCCGTCGGGCCCAGGAACAGGAACGAGCCGGTGGGGCGGTTGGGATCTGAGATCCCGGCGCGGGCGCGCCGGACGGCGTCGGACACCTCGGTGACCGCGCGCTTCTGGCCGATCAGGCGCTTGCCGATGATGTCCTCCATCTCCAGCAGCTTCTGGGTCTCGGACTGCAGCAGGCGCCCGGCGGGGATGCCGGTCCAGGCACCCACCACCTCGGCGATGTCATCGGCGCTGACATGGTCGGCCACCAGGGGCCGTTCCCCCTCGCCGTCGCCGCTGGCCTCGGCCTCCTCCGCCTCGGCCAGCCGCTCCTTCAGCGCGGGGATGTCGCCGTACAGGATCTTCGAGGCTGCGGTGAGGTCGCCCTCGCGCTGGGCGCGGTCGGCCTGCATCCGCAGCTGCTCCAGCTGGGCCTTGAGATCGCCCACCAGGTTCAGCCCGGCCTTCTCCCGCTCCCAGCGGGCCGAGAGCGCGGCCATCCGCTCATTGCGATCGGCCAGCTGCGAGCGCACCGACTCCAGCTGCGCGATGCTGCCGGGGTCCTCGCTGCCGTCCAGCGCCATCTCCTCCATCTTCAGCCGGTCCACCTGACGGCGCAGGATGTCCAGCTCCTCCGGGGAGGAGTCCAGCTCCATGCGCAGGCGGGAGGCGGCCTCGTCCACCAGGTCGATTGCCTTGTCCGGCAGCTGTCGGCCGGAGATGTAGCGGTCCGAGAGGGACGCGGCGGCCACCAGGGCGGAGTCGGTGATGGAGACCTTGTGGTGCGCCTCGTACTTGTCCTTGAGCCCGCGCAGGATGGTGATGGTGTCCTCCACACTGGGCTCGCCCACCAGCACCTGCTGGAAGCGGCGCTCCAGGGCCGGGTCCTTCTCGATGTTCTCGCGGTACTCGTCCAGCGTCGTGGCACCCACCATCCGCAGCTCACCGCGGGCCAGCATCGGCTTGAGCATGTTGCCGGCGTCCATCGCACCGTCACCGGTGCCGCCTGCGCCCACCACGGTGTGCAGCTCGTCGATGAAGGTGATGATCTGGCCGTTGCTGGTGCGGATCTCGTCCAGCACCGCCTTCATCCGCTCCTCGAACTCGCCGCGGTACTTGGAGCCGGCCACCATGGAGGACAGGTCCAGGGAGATCAGCTTCTTGCCGCGTAGGGAGTCGGGGACGTCACCCGCGACGATGCGCTGGGCCAGGCCCTCCACCACGGCGGTCTTGCCCACGCCGGGCTCGCCGATCAGGACGGGGTTGTTCTTGGTGCGACGCGAGAGCACCTGCACGACGCGCCGGATCTCGGCGTCGCGACCGATCACCGGGTCCAGGCGGCCCTCGCGGGCCATCTCGGTGAGGTCCACACCGAACTTCTCCAGGCTCTTGAAGCTGTTCTCCGGGTTCTGGCTGTCCATCTGGCTCATGTTCTCTTCTCCTCCGTGCAGTCGTACCACGGCATCGCGCAGGGAGCCCGGCCTGGCACCCCGGGAGGTGAGCAGGCGGGCTGCGTCGTCCTTGCCGAGTGCGATGCCGATCAGCAGGTGCTCGGTGGACAGGTAGGTCTTTTGCTGGAAGTCCGCTTCCTTACGGGCGGCCTCGAGGGCGTCGAAACCGCTGCCGACGAACGTGGGGCTGGTGGCCCCGCTTCCGCTGACGCGGGGCAGGGCCTTGACGGCCTCGGCGGCACGCTGCGCGATCTCCTGGGGTGAGGCCCCTGCCTCCTCCAGGGCCGCGTAGGCGATGGTGTCACGCTGCTCGGCGAGCACCCACAGCAGGTGCATCGCGCTGATCTGGGGGTTGCCCAGTTCGGCCGCCCTCTCCGCTGCCGCGGTGACGGCATCCTGCGAGCGGGTGGTGAACCTGAAATCCACGGTGCTCCTTTCCGGTGCGCTCGGTGCTGGTGGGTTCTCGATCTGTCTGCTCTCGATCCGGTGCAACGACACCGAAGTTGAGTCTATTCCGCTCAACTCCGGTTCCGCGCCGATCGGATGACCACGGCCGCCCACGCGGCCGTTCCCCGGAGCGGACCGGCACGGCATCCACAGTGCCTCAGAGGGGGACGTGTGCGCCGTCACTCCCCTGTAGCATCACAGTCGATCCACCCGCCGCAGCCGAAAACAGAGGCACCCATGTCCCAGCCGCCCCCCTCCTCCCAGGGCCAGTACATGCCCAACGGCAGGCCCCGCCCCGGAGCCGCCTCCCCGCCCTCGGGTGCGCCGTCCTTCCAGTCCCAGCCGCACTACCGCGACTACGGCAATCCCAAGGCGTACGACACCTCGGTGCGTCCCACCCACGGCCTCACCGCCGCCCGCTACGCCCCGGCACAGATCCAGCGTCCGGACCAGGCCCAGCCGCAGTCCGCCTGGGCCACGCAGACCCGCCGCGTGCAGGAGGTCTCCCAGCACGCCAAGGAGGTCCCGGTGGTGTCGATCGCGACCTGGCTGGCGCTGATCGGGATGGGGCTGCTAACGATCGTCGTGCTGGGGGCCTTCTTCCTGAGCTTCGTGATGAATGCGAGCTCGAGCCCCATCTGGTGGCCGGTGACCGCGTTCCTGGCGGGGATCTCCCTGCTGGTGATCTTCGGCGTGATCCTGCTGGCGGACAGGTGGGACCCGCAGCCGATCCCCCTGCTGCTGATCGCGGTACTGTGGGGCGCCGCCGTCGCGGCCGGCAGCAGCTTCTTGCTCAACTCCATCAACGGCCTGATCTTCTACGCCGTGGGGGGCGAGGGCTTCGCGACCTGGGCCGGCCCTGTCATCAGCGCCCCCCTGGTGGAGGAGACCACCAAGGGCCTGGGGCTGATCGTCCTGATGCTGCTGGCGCGGCGCTACTTCAACGGTCCGCTGGACGGCATGATCTACGGGGCGCTCATCGGCGGCGGCTTCGCCTTCACCGAGAACATCATCTACTACACCCGCGTCCTCGAGGGCGCCGGTGCCTTCGGCGTGGTGATCCTGTTCGTGATGCGCGGGGTGCTGAACATCTTCGGCCATGCCATCTACACCAGCCTCACCGGCGTGATCATGGGGTACGTGGTGCGCAAGTGGGGCACCATCATCGGCCTGCTGTCGTTCTTGGTGGCCACCTGGCCGGGGATGTTCCTGCACGCGGTGTGGAACCTTTTCGCAAGTTTCGAAGGCCTTCCCGTGATGATCATGATGTTCGCGGTCAAGGCGTTCATATCCCTGCTGTGGCTGATATTCATCGTGGTGCTGATCTGGGACGAGGCGCGCCTGACCCGGGTGCGTCTGGGCGACTACGCCAACCAGGGCTGGCTCACCCACGAGGAGGTGGACATGCTCGGCACCTGGAAGGGGCGCCGCGAGGGCAAGAACTGGGCCGCCCAGATGAACGCCAAGCCGCTGATGAAGAAGTTCATCCGGGACAGCGCGGACCTGGCCTCGGCGCGCCAGCGCCTGCTGGCCGATGGCGCCAACCCCAAGGTGGTCGAGCTCGAAGCGGGCCTGCTGTCCAAGCTGCGCTCCAACCGCGAGGCGCTGCTGGCGGCCGCCCGCTGACCTCGGCGTGCGCGTGCGCGCGACCCCAGGGCGCTCCTGGCGGTCCTGCGCACCTCACGCATCCGCACACGGTGCTCGGAGCGGCCGGGGGACTCAGCTCTCCCGGCCGCGCAGCCTGTCCAGCTGCCGGCGCTCCCTCTTCGTGGGGCGCCCGGTGCCGCGGTCGCGACGGGGCGGTGCGGCCAGCAGCTGCGGGGCCGGCTCAGGGCTGTGGTCCTCGTAGGACTCCCGGGCGATCGGGGCCCCCACCCTCTTGGTGAGGATGCGGGTGACCACCACGATGCGCTCGCGCCCCGGCGAGCGCACACGAAGCTCGTCGCCCACCGACACCTTCTGGGCCGCCTTGACGGGATCGCCGTTGCGGCGCACGTGGCCTCCACGGCAGGCGGCCGTGGCAGCGGCGCGGGTGGGGAACAGCCGTGCGCTCCACAGCCACACGTCCAGTCGCACCGTGGCGGGCCCCTCAGCCTGGCCCGGCAAGGTCGGTCCCGGGGTGCTCATGACTCGTGCGGTGCGCGCACCAGCGGCCACGGATCGGCCTGCTCGAGCTGGGCGGCCAGGCCCAGCAGCAGGGCGTCGTCCCCGGCCCGGGTGGCACCGATGTGCACCCCGAAGGGCAGTTCGATTCCGTCGACGGCCTCGCGATGGATCGGCACGCTGATCGCGGCGCACCCGGTCATGTTCCAGGTGCTGGTCCACGGGGTGAATCGGCACTGGGCATCGAAGTCCTCGCCGCCGTCGGCGAGCTGGATCGTCTCGGGCAGGGCGGGGGGCGCGGCCAGGGAGGGCGTGAGCACCACGTCGAGCTCGCTGAAGGCCTCCCCGGTGCGGCGGGCGATCGTCTGCACCCCTGCCATGGCGCGTGTCAGGTCGACGCCGTCGTAGGTGCGCCCCTCGGCCCGCAGCCAGCGGGTGAGTTCCATCAGGAGCGGCTCGGCGTCCTCGGGGAGGTCGAGGGCGGCAGCGCCCACGGTCCACAGCGGCATGAAGGCGCGCCACTGCTCCGGGGTGAAGGGGGCCGGGACCTCCTGAACCTGGTGCCCCATGCCCCGCAGCAGCTCGACCGCGCGCTCCAGTCCTCGCAGCGCGGCCGGGTGGATCTCGGTGCGGGCGGCGAGGGGCTCGGTGAGCACCCCGATGCGCAGTGCAGAGGGGGCGCGGTCGCAGGAGGAGAGGAAACCCTTCTGGGGGCGGGGGGAGGTGAGGAAGTCCCCGGGGCGTGCCACCGCGATCAGGTCGAGCCCGGCAGCGGCATCGCGCACGGAGCGGGCCAGCATCCCATCGGTCACCAGGCCCATGCCCTCGGTGCCGTGCGGGCCTGCGGAGACCAGCCCTCGCGAGGGCTTGATGCCCACGATCCCGCAGCACGCGGCGGGGATCCGCACCGAGCCTCCGCCGTCGGTGCCGTGGGCCAGGGGAACCACGCCCGTGGCCACGGCGGCGGCTGCCCCTCCACTGGACCCGCCCGCGGTGCGGCGCAGGTCCCAGGGGGTGCGGGCAGGTGCTCCGGTGGCGGGCTCGGTGTAGCAGGGGAAGCCGAACTCGGGGACGGAGGTCTTGCCGATGGTGACGGTCCCGGCGTCCAGCAGCAGCTGCGCCACTCCGTCGGTCACCTCGGCGATGTTCCCCTCCAGCAGCACGGAGCCGGCCCCGAAGGGCTGACCGGCGATCTGGGTGAGGTCCTTGACGGGCAGGGGCACTCCCAGCAGCGGGTAGGCGCGCCCGAGCTGCTCGAGCGTGCCGCTGCGGCGGGCGTCATCGAGGGTGCGCGCGGCAGCCTCGGCCTGGGCGAGGGAGCGGTCCTCGAGCAGGTGGGCGAAGGCACCGACCTGTGCGCCCACCCCGCGGGCCGCCTCCAGGGTCTGCTCGGTGAGCTCGACCGCGTCGACCTGCCCCTGCCTCAGCGCGGCGGCCGTCCCGAGCGCGCTGCGCACCGTCATCGCGCCTCACCGGTCCGGTTCGCGGCCACCCCGCCGGTGCGACCCTCGCTCGCCGCACCCGCCCGACCCTCGCTGGCCGCGCCCGCCCAACCCTCGCCGGGCGCGCTGCCGGGCTCACCCGGCTCGTTCTCGAGCTGGGCGCGCACGTGCGCCACGATCCCCTCGGTGGCAGCGGTGATCTGCTCCCAGGCCGTCTCGAAGTCCTGCTCGTCGCCGTACCAGGGGTCACGGATGCCGGTGTCCTCCCCCACCTGCGGGTCGAACTCCCGCATCATGCGCTGCTTGGCGGCGATGTCCGCTCCGGCCCGTCGCACCGGCTCGACGTGGTCGTGATCGAGGGTGAGGATGAGGTCGGCCTCCCGCAGCAGCTCCGGGTCCATCTGCCGGGCGCGATGGGAGGTGGTCGTGATGCCGTGGCGCTCCAGCAGAGCCGCCGCCCGGGGATCGATCGGATTGCCGACCTCCCAGCCGGAGGTGGCCAGTGATGCCACCTCGACCTGATCGGCCAGCCCGGCCTGCTCGAAGGCCTCGACCAGGGCGTACTCGGCCATCGGTGAGCGGCAGATGTTCCCGGTGCACACGGTGAGGATCCGGTAGGTCATCGCTCCGGTCCCCCGTCGGCCTGCGACGGCTGCGCTGCCTGCGCGCCGGGTTCGAGCAGGTCCCCGTACTGGGGATGGCGCTGGATCCATCCGTCGACGAACCAGCAGGTGGGGCGCACTGCGAGGCCGTGGGTGCGGGCCTCGTCGAGGACGTGGCGCACCAGGGCCGAGCCGAGGCCCTCGCCGTTGCGCTCCGGGGCCACCACCGTGGAGCGCAGGTCCCGCACGATCGCCGGCGCCTGCGCCCCGTCATCACCCGGGGCGGGCTCGTCCGCGTAGTAGAGGACGGCCACGACCTCGTCGCCGTCCAGGGCTTCGTACCGTTCCCTCTCCGCCTCGTGGACCAGGCGCACACCCTGGCCGTCCGCGGAGGGTCCACCGCTGCTGTGCTCCATGCCGATCACGCTACACTGCCGTCCATGCCCGCGCCCCTGATCTGGCACATCACCGAGCTCGCCGCCTGGGATGCGGCGGTGCGAGAGGGCCGGTACACACGCTCCACGCGCGGTCGCAGCCTCGAGGACGTCGGCTTCATCCATGCCTGCTTCCCCGAGCAGGTGTCCATGGTGGCCAAGAACGTGTACCCGGACCAGCGCGGTGATCTGGTGATCCTGGAGATCGACACCGCCCGGGTCGAGGCCACCGGAGTTGCCGTGGACATCGAAGCGGATGACCACGGGGGCGACGGCTACCCGCACATCATGGGCCCGCTGCCGATCAGTGCGGTGCTGCGGATGCGGCGCACCAAGTGGATCGGCCGCGAGTTCGTGGTCGTCGCCTGAGACCACGGCGCCGATCCGACCAGCGGCGGAGAGCACCCCTGCCCGCCCATGGCCGCGTTCGGAGACGGGACGGCCCCGCACGGCGTAGCATCGAGCATGGCCAGATCCTCGCATTCCGCCCGTTACCTCGACATCCACCCGGTGGACCCGCAGCCCCGCCTGATCGACCAGGCCGTGAGCGTGCTGCAGGACGGCGGCCTGATCGCATACCCCACCGACTCCTGCTACGCCCTGGGGTGCACCCTGGACGCTCACGAGCCGCTGGAGCGGATCCGGCGCATCCGCCAGGTGGGCAAGGACCACCACTTCACCCTGGTGTGCGCGGACTTCGCTCAGCTCAGCCAGTTCGTGATCGTCTCCAATCCCACGTTCCGCCTGGTCAAGAACGCCACCCCCGGGCCGTACACGTTCATCCTGCCTGCGACCAAGGAGGTGCCCCGCAGGATGGCTCATCCCAAGAAGCACACGGTGGGCGTGCGGATCCCCGATCACCGCGTCACCCATGCTCTGCTGGAGGCTCTCGGCGAGCCGATCGTCTCCTCGACCCTGCTGCTGCCCGGTCAGGAGGATCCCCCGGCCGAGGGCTGGGTGGTTCAGGACCTGCTGGGCGACCAGCTGGACGTGATCATCGACGCCGGCGAGGTGGGCATCGACCCCACCACGGTGGTCGACCTCGCCGGCGGTGAGGTGGAGGTGGCGCGCGTGGGCGCCGGGGATCCCGACCGCTTCTAGGCGACCCGCTCCCGCTTGCCGGACAGTGCGCCGGAGAACAGCAGGATGCCCACGGCGTAGATGGGAACCAGCCACAGCGCGTACCGCAGGGTGAAGGCATCGGCCAGGGCACCGATGATGGGCGGGGTGGCGAAGAAGCCCACGCGCGCCAGCCAGCCCACCACGGTGATGCCCACGCCCGGGGGGACACCGGGCATGTCGTCGGCGGCCCGGAACGCCGCCGGGAACAGTGTGGCGATCCCCCAACCGGCGGCGGCGAAGCCGACAAGTGCGGTCGCGGGCGTGGGCAGCAGCAGCGCAAGGCTCATGCCGGCTGCCGAGACCAGGGCGCCGATGCGGGCGGTGAGGCGGTCCCCCAGGCGGTCCACGACGGCGTCCCCGGTGAAGCGGCCGATGGTCTGGGCACCCTGCAGGGCCACGAACGCCATTCCCGCCATGAACGGGGTGACCTCGAAGGTGCTGTGCATGAACAGCGCGCCCCAGGTGTTGCCGGCATCCTCCGTGGAGCCCGCGAACACCAGCACCGCTCCGAGCGCCGCGATCAGACCCAGACCCCGCATGCTCACCCCGGCGACGCGGCGCCCCTGCGCCCCCTCGGACGAGGCATGGGCACCGGCGGGGACGTCGGCGGCGGAGGCCGGGCTGGGACCGGCCGCAGACTCGCGCTCGGTGGTGTCCGGGCCCGGCAGCATGAAGCGCAGTGATGCGAACGCGGCCGCGCCGAACAGCACCAGGCCCAGCACGCCCTGGACCCACAGGGGCAGGCCCACCTGGGCGCCGGCGGCGCCGAGCACGCCACCGGTCACGGCACCGAGCGACCAGAAGCCGTGGTAGCTGTTCATGATGGAGCGGCGGTAGCGGCGCTCGACCCGCATGCCGTGGGCGTTCATCGCGATGTCGGTGATGGCGTCCGCGGCGGACGCCATCAGCAGCGCTCCGGCCAGCCACAGCCAGGACCCGGCGGTGTACACCAGCAGGTGCGTGGTGGAGGCGATGATCTGCGCGGTCACCGCGACCCGGGCAGAGCCCCACCGCTTCATCAGCCCCGCGGCGCCCAGTCCTGCCAGCAGCCCTCCCAGCGGTCCCAGGCCCACGGCGAGCCCGAAGGCGGTGTTGCTCAGTCCGATCGAGTCCACCAGCTCGGGGTAGCGGGGCAGGATGGCGCAGAAGCTGAGCCCGTTGAGGAAGAAGATCAGGGAGACCGCCCAGCGGGCACGGCGGGCGTCGGCAGCAACCGGCGTGCGGGAGGGGGTGCGGGCGCCGGAGGAGGGAACGTTCACAGTCCACGATCCTCCGCCACGGATCGGGGCCGTCGCAAACATGCTCCGCACTCTGAGGTGCGGCGCAGATTCGGTCCGGGCACGGCCCACCGTAGGCTGACGCCATGTCGACACACATCGGTGCCACCCCTGACCAGATCGCCCCCTACGTGCTGATGCCGGGCGACCCGTACCGCGCTCGCTGGATCGCCGAGACCTTCCTCGAGGATCCGGTCCAGTACAACGACGTGCGCGGGATGCTCGGCTACACCGGCACCTACCAGGGCGTGCGGATCTCCGCCCAGGGTTCCGGGATGGGCCAGCCCTCGATCGCGATCTACGCGCACGAGCTGTTCACCGAGTACGACGTCGAGGCGGTCATCCGGGTGGGCAGCTGCGGCGGCCTCTCGGACAAGGTCAAGGTGCGGGACGTGGTGCTGGGCGTGGCCGCCTCCACGGACTCCGCGATGAACGTGCCGCGCTTCCGCCACGTGAACTACGCCCCCGCTGCGGACTTCGACCTGCTGCGCCTGGCTGCCGAGGTGGCCGAGGAGCGCCTGCTGCCGGTGATCGCCGGTGGGCTCTACTCCGCCGACCAGTTCTACAACCCCGATCCGGAGGTCACCTCCACCCTCGCCGACTACGGTGTGCTGGGGGTGGAGATGGAGGCGGCGGCCCTGTACACCCTGGCCGCGCAGTTCTCCCGCCGCGCCCTGGCGCTGTGCACCGTCTCGGATCACCTGCTCACCGGGGAGGAGACAAGCGCCATGGAGCGCCAGGAGTCCTTCGAGGACATGATCGTGGTGGCCCTGGAGTCCGTGGTGCGGCTGGACCGCGACCGCGGCTGAGCCCGCCCGGGCCGCACGCGTCCACCCGAGCACGACGAGCGCCGCCCCGGCCGGTCCAGGACCGGTCGGGGCGGCGTGTCATCGATGAGCCGGGCGGGCGTGCTGATCGTTCCCCGGCACGGCCGGGGCAGCGCCCTGACCGGGGCTCAGGTGAGGAAGCGCGGCACCAGGTCGAAGGTGAGGTACAGCGCGAGGATGCACAGCAGCATCCCCGCGGCGAAGGTGAGCGGCGTGAACAGGCTCATGATGTAGAGACCGGCGACGAACAGCCCGAAGAGGAGCACGAACAGCGCGACGCTGAGGACCGGGCTGTTCCCCTGCGAGGTGGTGTTGGTCGCGTGGCTGCCCTGGACGCCCCGCGCATCCGCGTGCGTGCCCTGCGCGCTGTGCTCCGTGCTCATGCTTCCTCCGATGGTCCTGGCCGATGGATCCGCCCCCATGGTAGACCAGCGTCCCGGGTGGCGGGGACAGCCTCCACCGTCGCCGCGGCCTGCTGGCGCACCGCCGCGACCAGCGCGTCGAACACCACCCCCTGGGAGGGATCGAGCTCCGGATGCCACTGCACGGCGATCACCGGGGAGCCGCCGCTCGCCTCCACCGCGAGCGGCAGTCCGCTGGCATGACGGGCCACCACCCGCAGATCCCCGTGCACGTCCCGTGCTCCCTGGTGGTGGTAGGCGGTGACCTCCGCACTGCTCCCCAGTGCGAGGGCGAGGTCGCTGTCGGCGTCGATCCGAGCGGTGACCCGGGTGGGGCGCTCCCCGGTGGCGGGGTGCTGCGGCAGGTCCTCGGGAAGGTGACGGTGCAGGGAGCCGCCCTCGGCGACCACGGCGATCTGCAGTCCCCGGCAGATGCCCAGCACCGGCACGCCCGTGCGTCGTGCCGCCCGGTACAGGGCCATCTCGAAGGCGTCCCGCTCCGGCTGGGCGGCCATGTCGGTGTCCCGGGGCGCCTCGCCCAGCAGGGCGGGGTCGAGGTCGGTGCCGCCGGAGAGCACGATCGCATCGAGCTCGGCTACTTCCTCGTCGGTCCACTCCTCCTGCGGGGCGATCACCACGGCCCTCGCCCCGGCGGCGCGCACGGCGCGCACGTAGTGCTCGGTGATCACCACGGCGTCGTGGCCCGCCCAGGCCCCGGTCATCATGCGGCTGGTCCCTGCGGTCACGCCGATGAGCGGGCGACGGGGGGTGCGCTGCGCCATGAGTGGTCCTCTCCGCTGGATCCGGTGCTCCGGGTGGCCCGGGAGCCGCTGCGTCGCCGGGTGCGACATGAGCAGTGCACCATCGCGGACCGCCCGCAGCGAAGGAGTATGGCCGAATGTGACGCGGGAGGGGCGGGGCTCTGGTAGGAAAGGCGCATGGACGCCCGCCCCTCGGATGTCCTGGTGATCGAGCACGAGGCGGACTGCCCGCCCGGGGTCCTCGCCGACGTGCTGGCCGAGGCCGGTCTCACCCTGCATCTGCACCGGCCCTACCGGGGCGACCAGCTGCCGATGGGCCTGGGCACCTTCGAGGGCCTGGTGGTGCTGGGCGGCGGCATGGGCGCCCGCGACGACGCGGAGCACCCGTGGCTGCCGCAGGCCCGCCGCCTGCTGGCACTGGCCTTGGACCGGCATCTGCCGACGCTGGGCATCTGCCTGGGGGCGCAGCTGGCCGCGAGCGCCCTCGAGGGCCGCATCGGTCACTGCGTCGCCGGGCACCCTGGCGGGAGGCCGGGCCCTGCTGGAGGCGTTCGCCCAGCAGGTGATCACCGACTGACGGCGAGCGCCCTGTTCGCGGCGATGGCCTGCTGGTAGTAGCCGCGCAGCTGCTCGGACAGCACCGGCCAGGTGCGCTTCCTCACCGACTCCAGCGCGGCCGCACCGAACGCGGCGCGCTTGGCGTCGTCAAACAGCAGGTCGGTGGCGGCCTCGCGCATCTCGTCCAGCATGCCCGGGGTGTAGAGCCATCCGGTGCGGCTGGGGGTCACCAGGTCCACGGGGCCGCCGCTGCGCGGGGCGATGACCGGCAGCCCGGAGGCCATGGCCTCCTGGATCGTCTGCCCGAACGTCTCCAGCTCACCGGGGTGGATGAACAGGTCCGCACTGGCCAGGTAGGTCGCAAGGTCCGTGCCGGAGCGGAAGCCTGCGAACCGAGCACGGGGCATGTGGCGGCGCAGGCTGTCCCGCTCGGGGCCCTCGCCGACGATCACCAGGCGCACGCCGGGCATGTCGTGGACCACCTTGAGGTCCTCCACCTGCTTCTCGGGGGCCAGCCGGCCCACGTACAGCACGATCCGCTCCCTGGGCCTGGCCAGCTTCGAGCGCAGTCGCTCGCTGCGCAGCGACGGTGAGAACAGGGAGGTGTCCACGCCGCGCCGCCACAGGTGCACCCGCTCGATGCCGTGCTCGACCAGCTGGTCCCGGGTGGCGGTGGAGGGGGCCAGGGTGAGGGTGGAGCGGTTGTGCACGTCCCGCAGCAGCTGCCAGCTGGCGCTCTCCAGGAACGGCATGCCGTAGCGCGCGGTGTATCCGGGGATGTCGGTCTGGTACACGGCCACGGTGGGCACGCCCAGCTTCTGCGCTGCCACCACGGCCCGACCGCCCAGCACCGTCGGGGAGGCCAGGTGGATCACGTCGGGCTCGAACTCACCGATCCGGCGACGCAGGGACGTGGCGCTGGTGGTGGCGATGCGCACGTCCGGGTATCCGGCCAGGGGCACGGAGGGGATGCGGCGCACCGGGACGCGGCGCCCGCAGGCGGTGCGCAGGGAGGTGTCGGCATGGGGCCAGTGCGGGGCGATGATCGCGACGTCGTCCCCGCTGGCGGTGTGGTGGTCGACGATGCGGAGCACCGAATTGGTGACCCCGTTCATGTGCGGAAGGAAGGACTCGGCTACCACAAGGATCCTCACGGGACCCATCATCCGCCTTTGGGCCGACCCCTTCGCCACCAGGTCGTGACATGCCGACGAAGCCGAGGTGAACTCTCGGCCACCTCGGCTCCGTCGGGGTGCAGCGGAGGCTGCTGCGACTGTGGGCTCACACCCGGGCGGAGGCGATCTCCGCACCGGCCACCAGGGACTCCAGCTTGGCCCAGGCGATCTGCGGGTGGATGCGCCCGCCCAGACCGCAGTCGGTGGAGGCGATCACGCGCTCGGGGCCGACCAGGCGGGCGAAGCGCTCGATGCGCTGTGCCACCAGCTCGGGGTGCTCCACCACGTTGGTGGCGTGGGAGACGATGCCGGGCACGATCACCTTGTCCTCGGGCAGGGTGACGTCCTGCCATACGGTCCATTCGTGCTCGTGGCGCACGTTGGCGGCCTCGAAGCTGTAGTAGCGCGCGTCGATCTCCAGCAGCAGGTCCACGATGTGACGGAACTCGATGTCGGTGGTGTGGGGACCGTGCCAGGAGCCCCAGCACAGGTGGAATCGAGTCTGCTCGGTGGGCACGTTCACCAGGGCGCGGTTGACCGCGTCCACGCGCTTGCGGGTGAAGTCCACGTAGTCCTCGACGCTGGGCTCGGGGTTGATCTGGTCCCAGTTCTCCGCGATCGACGGGTCGTCGATCTGCACGGTGAGGCCGGCGGCGGCGATCGCCTCGTACTCGGGACGCATCGCCTCCACCCAGGCGTCGAGGAAGGCGTCCTCGTCGCCGTAGTGCTCATCGACGATGCGGCTGCCGGAGCCGGGCGAGAGGGCGGCCAGGAAGCCGCTGTCGTAGCCGCTGGCGTCCAGGGCGGCGCGGAAGTTGGCGACGTCCTGCTCCACCAGCTCGCGGCCCACCTCGGAGTACGCGATGGGGCCGGTGGCCGCCGGGAAGGTGGGCTGGGTGCCCACGGTGATGCCGGAGGTGGGGTCCTGGTAGGCCTCGGCGAAGATGGTCCAGTCGCGGCGGTCCGGGAAGGTGGTCAGGCGCACGTTGCCGGGCTCGGAGCGCACCGGCTCGCTGGAGAAGTGGTCGGCGCCGGTGAGCTCGAGGCCGCTGACCCGATCGAAGATGTAGGACCACCAGGAGCCGTAGTTGACGGCCGAGCCCATCAGGTGCCCGTACTCCCCATCGTTGGGGACGGCGATCCCGATCTGGCGCTGCTTGGCGACCACGTCGGCCACCGCCTGGCGCAGCACCTGGCGGAACTCCTCGGTGGGCTCGGGGGTCAGGCCGTCCTCGCCCACGGGGCGGGCGGCGTTGGCGGCGATCAGCTCGGGGCTGCGGGGCAGGGAGCCGGCGTGGCTGGTGAGGATCTGTGTCATACGTGCAGGCTAGACGGCACGACGCCCCGGTGCGAAGCCGGGGCGTCATGGCCGTTCATATTCGGTG
The DNA here is from genome assembly GCF_025144775.1 of Brachybacterium sp. p3-SID957. Lineage (NCBI taxonomy): Bacteria > Bacillati > Actinomycetota > Actinomycetes > Micrococcales > Dermabacteraceae > Brachybacterium > Brachybacterium sp. p3-SID957. The sequence continues at coordinate 14,703 of NZ_JALXKT010000041.1, forward strand.
GGCCCAGCTCAGGGCAGGCGGCCGGAGCGGGCCGCCCCGGAACTGCGCCGGAGCAGTATCACTCCGTGGACCACGTGGGCACCAGGTGCCGGTCGCCGTAGGCCTGGTCGATGCGGCGCACCGGCGGCCAGTACTTGGACTGGATCCGCATGCGGGCACTGGAGTGCACCGAGGAGTCGTCCCCGCCGTTCCAGATGCCCGGGTACACGGCGGTCTCCCGCGAGTACGGGTGGGTCCAGTCCTCCACCGCGATGCAGTCCGCGGTGTGGGGGGCGTTCACCAGCGGGTTGTCGTCGGCGGGCCACTCCCCTGCCGCGACCGCCTCGGCCTCCTTGGCGATCATCAGCATCGCGTCGACGAAGCGGTCGATCTCCCCGATGTCCTCGGACTCGGTGGGCTCGACCATCAGGGTCCCGGCCACGGGGAACGACATGGTGGGCGCGTGGAAGCCGTAGTCGATCAGGCGCTTGGCCACATCGTCCACCGTGACCCCGGTGCGGGCGGTGAAGGGTCGCAGGTCCACGATGCACTCGTGGGCCACCAAGCCGTTGTCCCCGGTGTAGAGGATGTCGTAGGCCTCCCGCAGCCTCTCGGCGACGTAGTTGGCGGCCAGCACCGCCGAGGCGGTGGCGTGCCGCAGGCCCTCCTGGCCCATCAGGCGGATGTACGTCCAGGTGATGGGCAGGATCGACGGGGATCCGTAGGGCGCCTGGGAGACGGGCGGGCCGCCGTGCACCACGCCGCTGCTGCTGCCGGCCTGCGGGTGCTCGTGCTGCTGCATCGCCGGGTGGCCGGGCAGGAAGGGCGCCAAGTGGGCCTTCGCGGCCACCGGTCCCACCCCGGGGCCGCCGCCGCCGTGGGGGATGCAGAAGGTCTTGTGCAGGTTCAGGTGGGACACGTCCCCGCCGAACTCGCCGGGCTTGGCCACCTCCAGCAGGGCGTTGAGGTTGGCACCGTCGACGTACACCTGACCGCCGGCATCGTGCACCAGCTGGCACACGGTGCGCACCTCCTCCTCGTACACGCCGTGCGTGGAGGGGTAGGTGATCATGATCGCGGCCAGCTGCTCGCCGTGGTCCTTGATCTTCTGCTTCAGGTCGTCCAGGTCGATGTTGCCGCGGGAGTCGGAGTCCACCACCACCACGCGCAGCCCAGCATTGACGGCGGAGGCCGCGTTGGTGCCGTGGGCGGAGCTGGGCACCAGGCACACGTCCCGCTCCGCGTCACCGCGGGAGTCGTGGTAGGCGCGGATGGCCTGCAGGCCGGCGAACTCCCCCTGGGAGCCTGCGTTGGGCTGCAGGGAGACGGTGTCGTACCCGGTCAGGTCGATCAGCCAGCTCTCCAGCTGGGTGATCAGGTCCAGGTAGCCCTCCACGTCCTCACGGGGCGCGAGGGGGTGGATCGCGTTGAACTCGGGCCAGGTGATGGCGGCCATCTCGGTGGCGGCGTTCAGCTTCATCGTGCACGAGCCCAGCGGGATCATGCCGCGGTCCAGGGCGAAGTCCCGGTCGGCGAGGCGGCGCAGGTAGCGCATCATCGCGGTCTCGGAGGGGAAGGAGCTGAACACGGGGTGCTGCAGGAAGGGGCTGGTGCGCACCAGGTCACCCCAGGCGGCCTCGACGTCGATGCCGTCGGCGATCTCAGCGGCGTCCGCGGAGCCGCCCGTGCCCGCCGGGCCCACCGGATCGGTGTCCGTGCCCTGCCCGCCCTCGAGGGGTTCGACGGCCTGCGGCCCGAAGGCGGCGACGATGGCCCGCAGGTCCTGCTCGGTGACGGTCTCGTCCAGGCTCAGCTGGAGGCGATCCGCGTCGATCTCCCGCACCAGGAACCCAGCGCGGGCGAAGTCGGCGACGATGTCGCGGGCCCGGCCGGTGGCGCGCACCTGCACGGTGTCGAAGAAGGAGTCGTGGACCAGCTCGTAGCCGTCGGCGCGCAGGCGGGCGGCCAGGGCCGCGGTGCGCTCGGCGACCTGGCGACCGATCCGGGCCAGGCCCTCGGGGCCGTGGTAGACGGCGTACATCGCGGCCATCACGGCCAGCAGCACCTGGGCGGTGGTGATGGCGCTGGTGGCCTTCTCGCGGCGGATGTGCTGCTCACGTGTCTGCAGGGACAGGCGGTAGGCAGGGTTGCCGTCGGCGTCCACCGAGACGCCCACCAGGCGGCCCGGCAGCTGCCGCTCCAGTCCCTTGCGTACCGCCACGAAGCCGGCGTGGGGCCCGCCGAAGCCCAGCGGGATCCCGAAGCGCTGGGAGGTGCCCACGGTGACATCGGCCCCCATCTCGCCCGGGGTGCGCAGCTGGGTCAGCGCCAGCAGGTCCGCGGAGACCACCGAGATGGCGCCGGCCTCCTTGACCGCGGCGATCACCTCACTGGGATTCCACACGCGGCCCGAGGCGCCCGGGTACTGCACCAGTGCGCCGAAGAACTCGCCCTCGGCCAGGCCCTCGGCACCGGCGTTGGCGAAGTCGACCTCGCGCAGCTCGATCCCGAGCCCCTTGGCGCGGCCGGCCAGCACCTCCTTGGTGGTGGGCAGGGCGTCGGCGTCCACCAGGAACACCGGGGGCTTGCGCCGGGCGGCCCGGCGGGCCAGCATCAGCGCCTCCGCGGCCGAGGTGGACTCATCCAGGGTGGAGGCGTTGGAGACGTCCATGCCGGTGAGGTCGCAGATCATGGTCTGGAACGTCAGCAGCGCCTCCAGGCGGCCCTGCGAGATCTCCGGCTGGTACGGCGTGTACGCGGTGTACCAGGCGGGGTTCTCCAGCACGTTGCGCTGGATCACCGCCGGGGTGTGGGTGCCGTAGTACCCCAAGCCCAGCAGGGAGCGACGCACCGTGTTGCGGCGGGCCAGAGCTCGCAGCTCCTCGAGGGCGGCCGCCTCCCCCACGCCCGGCGGCACCACACCGCGCGTTTCGGGCTCGAGCAGGATGGTGCCAGGCACCGCCCGGGTCAGCATCTCGTCGAGGGAGTCGAAGCCCAGCACATCGAGCATGTGGCGCTGGGCGTCGGAATCGGTGCCGACGTGGCGGCGGACGAAGGAGTCGTGGGCGAGCACGGACGGATCTGTCATGGAGCGGGTACCCCTGGAGGATCGAGCGGCGGACGGGGGCGGCGAGCTGCGGACGGGCGAATCAGCCCTTGGTGAGCTGGGCGTACTCCTCGGCGGTGAGGAGATCCTCGGGCAGGTCCCCGGTGCGCACCTTGATCAGCCAGCCCTCGTCGAAGGGCGAGGAGTTCACCAGCTCGGGGGCGTCCACGACCTCCTGGTTCACCTCCACCACGCTGCCGTCGATCGGCGAGTACAGGTCGGAGACGGACTTGGTGGACTCGATCTCGCCCATCACGGTGCCGGCGCTGATCTCGTCGTCCACCTCGGGCAGGTCGACGTAGACCACGTCACCGAGCTGACCGGCGGCGTAGTCGGTGACGCCGACGACGGCCAGGCCGTCCTCGTCCAGGCGCACCCATTCGTGATCCTTGCTGTAGCGGAGATCGTCGGACATGACGGGGTTCCTTTCCAAGCGTGTTCGTGATGATCGGTCGAGCAGAGGTGCAGGGGTCAGGAGCGGGAGTAGAAGGGCAGGTCCACCACACGGGCGGGCAGGTCCTTGCCGCGCACGTCCAGCACCAGCTCGGTGCCGACGGCGGTGAGATCGGGGCGCACGAAGGCCATGGCGATGGGGTGCCCCAGGGTGGGCGAGAGAGCGCCGGAAGAGACCGTGCCCACCTCGGTGCCTTCGGTGGTGCGCACGACGGCCCCGGCGCGTGCGGCGCGGCGCCCCTCTGCGGCCAGGCCCACCAGCACGGGCAGCTCGGAGGTGTCGGTGCTCTCCACGGCCGAGCGGCCCACGAAGTCACCCTTGGACGTCAGCGCCACCACCTTGCCCAGGCCGACCTGCGCGGGGTGCAGCTCGGTGCCGAGCTCATTGCCGTACAGCGGCATACCGGCCTCCAGGCGGAGGGTGTCGCGGCAGGCCAGCCCGCACGGGGTGAGCTTCTGCCCGCCCACGGCCGTCAGGTGGTCCCACAGGGAGGGGGCGAGCTCGGCGAGCACGTACAGCTCGAAGCCGTCCTCGCCGGTGTAGCCGGTGCGGGCCACCAGCAGCTCCGCGCCCCGGTAGGTGCCCTCCAGGAAGCGGTAGTAGCCCAGCGCGTCGATGCCTGCCTCGGTGATGCCGGCCGCCTCGGTGCCCTCGACCGTCAGGGCACCGGTGATGATCTCGGCGCTGGCGGGGCCCTGCACGGCGATCAGCGCGGTCTCGGCGGAGGCGTCGATCACCTCGACGTCGAAGTCGGCGCAGCGCTCCTGCAGGGCAGAGAGATCCGCGGCGGCGTTGGAGGCGTTGGCGACCACCAGGTAGCGGTCCTCGGCGCGCCGGTAGACGATCACGTCGTCGATGACGCCGCCGCTCTCGGTGAGCAGCAGGGTGTACTTGGCACGGCCCACGGAGACGGTGGAGATCTTCCCGGCGAAGGCGTGGTCCAGGGCCTCGGGCGCCTGGGGGCCCTCGATGCGGATCTCACCCATGTGGCTGAGGTCGAACAGGCCCGCGCTCTCGCGCACCGCGGCGTGTTCGGCCAGGTCGGAGCCGTATCGAACGGGCATCCGCCAGCCGGCGAAGTCGGTGAAGGTGGCTCCCAGCCGTTCGTGGACCGCCTCCAGGGCAGTGCTCCGCAGGGCCTGCTCGACCATCGTGCTCCTTCGTCCTCACGGGCGGATCGGGCCGCCGGTCCCCCGACACCTCACCGTGTCACAGGCCTCACTGTACCGCCCCTCGCGGGCCCCCACCATCGGGCCGGTTGGCACTGCTGGAGACCTGTTCAGCTTGTACGGTGGAGGGGTGACACGGGAAGGCACGGACCAGTGGCCGATCAGGATCCGCGGCGAGCGGGTCCACATCCGCGAACCCCTGGATTCGGACAGGCAGGCGATGATCCGCCTGCTCACCGATCCCGTGACCCGGGAGTACCTCGGCGGTGCGGTGGACTACGCCTCCCGCCAGGCGCTGGAGCTCTCTCCCCTGGGGCTCAGCTGGGGCCGCTGGGTGATCGCCTCCGCGGCTGATGACGCGATGATGGGCTCGATCACCCTGGACTACGACCGGGGCGAGCTGGAGCTCTCCTACGCGCTGCTGCCGGAGCACACCGGGCAGGGGTATGCGGCGGAGTCCTGCCTGGCGCTGCTGCGGTGGGCACAGGAGTCGCTGGAGGACAGCACCGTGATCGCCGTCACGCAGACCCGCAACAAGCGCTCGGTGGCACTGCTGCGCAAGCTCGGCTTCACCGTGCGCAAGGGGCTCGAGGAGTTCGGCACCCAGCAGCTGCTGATGGAGCGCTCGCTGAGCGAGCCGCTGCCGGAGCCCGCCGCGATCGTGCAGACCGCTGCCGATCCCCCGCCGCCCGGCCGCCGCTGAGCTCAGGCCCGCAGCACGGGGCAGGTCATGCAGCGCGGCCCTCCGCGCCCGCGCCCCAGCTCGTCCCCGTCCAGTCCGAGCACCTCGATGCCGAGGGAGCGCAGATGGTCGTTGGTGGCGGCCGCCCGCTCGTACGCGACCACCTTGCCGGGCGCCAGCGCCAGCAGGTTGCAGGAGTCGTCCCACTGCTCGCGCGCGGCGGAGTAGGGGTCCAGCGGTGCGGTGATCACCCGCAGGGAGGGCACCCCCATGCCGCGCGCCAGCACCTGGTCCATCTCGTCGGCGGGATGGGCGCGAGAGAGCAGGCGAGCGCCCACCTTCTCGATCACGTAGCTCTCCACCTGGCCCAGCGGGCCGTAGCGCACCATCGACTCCTCGTCGACCACGGTGGTCACGGTGTCCAGGTGCATCATCGATCTGCGCTGGGGCAGGGCCAGGGCGATCACCCGGTCCACCACGCCCGCGTCGAGCAGGCCGGCCGCGAGGTGCTCGGCGCCCACGGCCGTGGTGCGCTCGGACAGCCCCACGGCGACGGTGCTCTCGGACAGCACCATCACGTCGCCGCCCTCCACGGTGCCGACCCCCGCCTTGCCCGTCTCCGGCGCGAGGACCCGGCGGGGCCCGTCGGGCCCCGTGAACAGGGGGTGGCGGCGATAGAGGGTCTCCAGGTGCAGGCTCTCGCGACGGCGCGCCGTGTGGCGCATCGGGCTCACCGCCGCCACGTCGCCGACCCACATGGACGAGTCGCGGGTGAACAGGTGGTTGGGAAGGGGGTCCAGCACCAGGTCCTGCTCGCCCAGGCGCTGCAGCACGATGGACCGCGGCTGCACCCCCAGCTGCTGCAGCTCGCCGACCGTGATCCCGGCGATCAGCACGGTGACCAGCTGCGTGGAGGGAAGATCGGCGAGCGCTTCGCGCAGGTCCTGGGCGGCGATCGAGCCGAGCACCCATTCGTCGAGGGCTCCGTCGAGCAGCTCGTCACGCGCCTCGGGCACGTCCAGCACCTCGGTGAGCAGATCGGTCAGCTCCAGCACCTCGGCACCCTCCCTGCGCAGCAGGGCCGAGAACTCCTCGTGCTGGGAACGGGCGCGGTCCAGCCACAGCACCTCGTCGAACAGGAACCGCTCGCGCGTGTCGGGGGTGAGGCGCTCCATCTCCAGGCCGGGTCGGTGGACGATCACCCGGCGCAGCGGGGAGATCTCATCGCGCACTCCGCTGCCCGCGGCCCGTGGTGGCGGGGCCGTCGCTCCCGGATCGGCGGTATCGCCCGTGCTGACTGTGTGGGCCATGGCTCCTCCTCGCCGCGCTGCGTCCTGTCCCCGGCACGCTAACAGGGACCCGGCCCGCCCATGGCGGGAGTGACTACCCTGGAGGCATCCGACATCGATCCCAGGAGGCACCCGTGACCGCTCTTTCCATCCCCACCACCGCCCTGGTCGACGGCACCCGGATCCCCCTGATCGGCTTCGGCACCAGTTCCCTCAAGGGCACCGATGCAGTGGAGTCGATCGCGGCGGCCCTGCGCAGCGGCTACCGCCTGATCGACACCGCCGCCCAGTACGGCAACGAGGCCGCCGTGGGCGAGGGCATCCGCGCCAGCGGCCTCGACCCCGATCAGGCACTGGTGACCACCAAGATCGCCGGTGGCGATCAGGGCCGCGAGCAGGCCCGCACCGGACTGCAGGAGTCCCTGCGCCGGCTGGGAGCCGAATCCGTGTTCCTCACCCTGATCCACTGGCCGAACCCCTCCCGCCGCCTGGCAGTGGAGACCTGGCGCACCCTGGTGGAGATGAAGCAGGAGGGCCTGACCGCCCACATCGGCGTGTCCAACTTCCGGCCGGAGCAGATCCAGGAACTGGTCGATGCGACCGGTGTATGGCCGGAGGTGAACCAGATCCAGCTCTCCCCCGCCCTGCAGCGCCCCGAGGCGGTGGCCTTCCACCGGGAGCACGGCATCGTCACCGAAGCCTGGGGACCACTGGGCGGCCGTGAGGGCCTCTCACAGCAGTTCGCGCTGCGCAAGGTCGCCGAGAAGCATGGTGCGACGGGCGCCCAGGTGTCGCTGCGCTGGGCGATCGACCAGGACATCGTGGTGATCCCGAAGTCCTCGGACCCACAGCGCCAGATCGACAACGCTTCCCTGGACCACGTGACCCTGGACGACGAGGACCGCGCCCTGCTGGCCTCCCTGGACCTGGGCGAGAAGCAGGCCTGGGACTCGCGGGAGCACGAGGAGTGGTGACCACGCGCGGCAGGGGCGTGTTCCGGCCCGGCCCGGAGCACCGCGAGATCGTGTTCCTCACCGGCTCGGGGCTGAGCGCCCGCACGGGGATGGGCACCTTCCGCGGTCCGCAGGGGCTGTGGGCCCTGGACCCGGAGATCGAAGCGGCGATGCACGCCGAGCGCCTTCCGGGCTCCCTGCCGGACCTGTGGCGGGTGTGGGGGAAGATGGCGAAGATCGCCGTGGACCACGGCCCCACCCCGGGGCACCGGGCGATCGCTCGCATGGGCTCACCGGTGATCACTCAGAACATCGACGGGCTGCACCAGGCCGCCGGCAGCGAGGTGGTGGCGGAGCTCCACGGCAGCGCCCTGCATGCGGTGTGCCTGGGTGAGGAGTGCCACTGGCGGATGCCCGTCACCCCGGGCGAGGGCTCGACCGCGACCGACCACGGGGTGCCCGAGGACTGCCCGCACTGCGGCAGCCCTACCCGGCCGGACGTGGTGCTGTTCGACGAGATGCTGCCCGCCCAGGCCCTGGACCTGGGGATGCGCCTCGCGCAGCGGGCGGACCTGTTCGTGGCGGTGGGCACCAGTGGCGTGGTGTTCCCGGCCGCGCACCTGGCCCCGCTGGCACGGGCCCACGGTGCGACCACGGTGCTGATCGACATCGACCCGCCGCAGGAGCCGATCGTGCGCGCGGCCTTCGACCATGTGATCGCGGCCGACGCCCACGACGTGCTGCCCGAGTGGGAGCGCGCCGCCAACGGGGTGGGGCGCTCCTCGTTCCTGGACCCGTTCTAGATCCAGATCGCCGGATCCACCTGCTCGGTGGGGTGGGCCGCGCCGGTGCGCACCTTCGCCGGCACCCCGATCGCGGTGGCGCGGGCGGGCACGTCCTTGACCACCACGGCATTGGCACCGACCTGGGCCTGGGAGCCGATCGTGACCGGCCCGATCACCCGGGCACCGGCACCGATGGTGACGCCGTCCTCGACGGTGGGGTGGCGCTTGGTGCGCTCCATGGAGCGGCCACCCAGGGTGACGCCGTGGTAGAGCATGACGTCGTCGCCCACCTCGGCGGTCTCCCCGATCACCACGCCCATGCCGTGGTCGATGAAGAAGCGCCGGCCGATGGTGGCACCGGGATGGATCTCCACGCCGGTCACCGAGCGTGCACCCTGGGCGATCACCAGCGCCGGGAGCTTCGCCCCGCGCTTCCACAGGGCGTGGGCGGCGCGGTGGGTCCAGATGGCGTGCAGACCCGGGGAGGTGAGCATCAGGGCCAAGTCGTCGGTGGCGGCGGGGTCACGACGGCGGGCCGCCGCGACGTCCTCCCGGACGGTCGCGACGGCCCCCATCACCGCATCGGTGAGTCTCATCGAGTGGTCAGTCCATGTACTCGGCGTACAGCGGCGTGGTGAGGTAGCGCTCACCGAAGGACGGCACGACCACCACGATCATCTTCCCGGCGAACTCCTCACGGGCACCGATGCGGGCGGCGGCCTCGATGGCGGCGCCGGAGGAGATGCCCACCAGCAGGCCCTCGCTGCGGGCCACCTCGCGGGCACGGTTCATGGCGGTCTCGGCGTCGATGTCGAGGACCTCGTCGTAGATCTCGGTGTCCAGCACGGTGGGCACGAAGTTGGCACCGATGCCCTGGATCTTGTGGGGGCCGGGCTTGCCGCCGGTGAGGATGGCGGACTCCTCGGGCTCCACCGCGAACATCTTCACCTCGGGCTTGCGCTCCTTGAGCACCTGGCCCACCCCGGTGATGGTGCCGCCGGTGCCGATGCCGGCCACCACGGCGTCGACCTGGCCGTCGGTGTCGTTCCAGATCTCCTCGGCGGTGGTGCGGCGGTGGATCTCGGCGTTGGCGGGGTTGTCGAACTGCTTGACCTGCACCGCGCCGGTCTCGGCGGCGATCTCCTCGGCCTTCTCCACGGCGCCCTTCATGCCCTTGGGGGCCTCGGTGAGCACGAGCTCGGCACCGAAGGCGCGCAACAGGGCGCGCCGCTCCTTGGACATCGACTCGGGCATGGTGAGGATCACCTTGTAGCCGCGGGAGCTGCCGATCATGGCCAGGGCGATGCCGGTGTTGCCGCTGGTGGCCTCCACGATGGTGCCGCCGGGCTTCAGCTCGCCGGAGGCCTCGGCGGCATCGATCATGGCCACGCCGATGCGGTCCTTGACGGAGTTGGCGGGGTTGTAGAACTCGAGCTTGGCCACCACGGTGGCCTTGACGTCGTCACCCAGGCGGTTGAGCTTCACCAGGGGGGTGCGGCCGACGAGCTCGGAGACGTTCTCATAGATGGTCATGCGGGAGGTCCTCCTCGGTTCGAAGCTGCGCTCGATTCAAAGCTGTGCTTAGCCCGATCATAACGCGCTCACCGTCGGTCCCTGACAGTGCCAAAGGGTGGGCATCCCCACCGAAAGGCCCATGCGGGATAGACCTGGGGTTGATCCGCACCCCGCACCCCAACACCTAGTCTCGGCAGATGCTCACCCCCTCCCCTCCCCTGGCCGCTCCCTCCCCGCCCGATGGAGCTCGCCCGCGCCCGTCCGTCCCGCCTCCCTCCCTGCTCACGCTGCTGGTGGTCGCCCTGCTGATGGCCCTGTCGGCCGCACTGGCACCGCCCGCCGCAGCCGTGCCACCCAGCGACGTCACGATCGACGACCGGGCCGACGCCGTGGACGACGAAGCGCTCGAGGACCGCCTGGCGGCGACGGACTTCCGCCGCGAGGTGGACCTCGCTGTGCTCGTCATCGACGTCACCGAGCTGGACATCCCCGCCTCGCGCGACACGGCGCTGAACGACGCCGTGCTGGCTCACGCCAAGCAGGAGCGTCCCGAGTGGATGGACGGCGACAAGTGGGCCGATGGCCGGGTGATCATCGCCCTGGACCCCGAGAACCGGATCCTGGGCACCTACGGCGGTGAGGACGTGAAGCTCTCCGCGGGCGGCTTCGAGAACGTGCAGGACGAGATGCGCGATCCCGCCCAGGACCGTGATTGGGAGGGCGCCCTGGTGGCCGGGGCCGAGGAATACGCCAAGCTGCTGGACCAGCCGTGGTGGCAGACCACCGCGGCCATCGGCGGTGCCCTAGCGGCGCTGGGCACGGCCGCGGCGACCGCGCTGGGGATCATCGTCGGGCGCCGGAATGCGCACGCACGGGTGGCGAGTGCGCGGCCGGGCTGGGACCGGGTACGTGCCGAGCGCGCCGAGACCGAAGCCGCTGCCCGCACCCTTCCTGCCCAGTCCCCCTACGCCGAAGCGGTGCTGGACCGGTACCAGCGCTACCTCACAGGGATCGAGAAGGCCGAGCAGCTCGACCAGCAGATCCCCGCCACCCTGCCGTGGGCCTGGGGCCTGCGCGGGCACCAGCGGCGCGCCTCGAAGGACTTCTCCCGTCAGGTGGAGCGACTCGATGCGATCGACGACGACGTCATCGCCGCCAATGACCTGCTGCACCGGATCGGTGACTGGCGCAGCGCCTGGGAACGGGAGCAGGCACCCCTGCGCGACTCCCTGGAGGCCGTCGAGGGCGCCCTGATGCGCAGCGAGGGCGATCTCTCCGAGCGATCACCCGAGGAGCAGGCCGCCGTGGATGCCCTGCGTGAGCAGTGCGACCGCACCGAGGCGGAGATGAACCGCCTCACCCGGCAGCTCGGGCAGGACGAGATCACCCCGGACACCGCCCTGGAGGGACTGGACACCCTGACCGCCGAGCTCTCCAAGCGCGCGATGGCGGTGCGCGAACTGGGCATCTCCCGCATGGCGGAGGACGAGGGCGAGGTGGAGCTGCTGCGCGATGCGAGCGTGTACGTCGAGGACGAGGAGGTGTACGACCGGACACTGCGGGCGCGCCGCCACCAGCGACTGGTCGCCGGCGGCGGGGCCGGGAGCGATGGCGCCGACGGCTACGGCACCTTCTGGCACATCAGCCCGATCCTGTGGCTGAACACCTGGCATTCGCAGGCCGCGGACGAACTGGAGTCACACCGCAATCCCTCCGGCTCGTCCGGCGCCTCGAGCGTCTCGGGCTACTCCTCCTCGAGTTTCTCCGGGGCGGGCAGCTCGAGCCGGTTCTGACCCTCACGACGGGGTCAGTAGACCATCCCCATCACCTCGCGCACCGTCGCCAGGGTGTCGTTCGCGACGTCGTTGGCCCGCTCGTTGCCCGCCCTCAGGATGGAGAACAGCTGGGCCGGGTCCTTCTCCAGCTCGGCCCTGCGCTCGCGGATCGGCGCCAGGTGCTCGTTCAGCGCCTCGGCGGTCATCATCTTGAGCGTGCCGGCCCCCTTGTCCCCGATCTCGCCGGCGATCTCCTCCGGGGTGCGCCCGGTGCACTGCGAGGCGATGGTCAGCAGGTTCGCCACCTCGGGGCGTGACTCCGGGTCGTAGGTGATCTGGCGGTCCGAGTCGGTCTTCGCCTTCTTGATGCGCTTGACGGTCTCGTCCGCGCTCATGCGCAGCATCACTGTGTTGCCCAACGACTTGCTCATCTTCGCCCCGCCGTCCAGGCCCAGGATGGTGGGCGCCTCCGAGAGCAGCGCGTCGGGCTCGCGGAAGACGGTCTCGCCGCCGGCGTAGCGCTCGTTGAAGCGACGGGCGATCACACGGGTCTGCTCGATATGGGGCAGCTGGTCCTTGCCCACCGGCACCACGTTGCCGTGGCAGAAGAGGATGTCGGCCGCCTGGTGCACGGGATAGGTGAGCAGCAGGCCACCCATGGCGGACTTCCCGGCCGCCTGGAGCTCCGCCTTCACGGTGGGGTTGCGCTCCAGCTCGGGCTGCGTGACCAGCGAGAGGAACGGCAGCATCAGCTGGTTCAGGGCCGGAACCGCGGAGTGGGCGAAGACCGTGGCCCGCTCCGGGTCGATCCCGACGGCCAGGTAGTCGGTGAGCAGCTCACGAACGCTGCCGCGGATGTCCCCCACCACGTCGCGATCGGTGATCACCTGGTAGTCGGCGACCAGCACCCAGGTCTCGACCCCGGCATCCTGCAGGCGCACGCGGTTGCGCAGCGATCCGAAGTAGTGCCCGATGTGGAGCGCGCCGGTGGGGCGGTCCCCGGTGAGCATACGCAGGCCCGAGGGATCGGTGGCGATCTTCTGCTCGAGGGCCTGGCTGCGTGCCTGGGCGGTGTCGTAGCTGGTACGGGAGATCTGGGAGGAGGTCGCGTCGGTCACCGTGCCATGCTAGTCGCAGGGGCAGCAGCGGTGGATCCGCGCACCACCAGCTGCGGCCGCACCACCACCTCGGTGCGGGCGGGGCGGCGGGACCGCTCCCCGCCGGACAGCGCCGTGCGCACCGCGGCCCGCGCCATCTGCGGCACGGCCTGGCGCACCGTGGTCAGCGGCGGGCTGGTGAGCGAGGCCCAGAACACGTCGTCATACCCGACCACCGAGACGTCCCCGGGCACCGACAGCCCCAGGGACCGCACCCCCTCGAGCGCTCCCGCCGCCATCACGTCGGATCCGCACACCACGGCCGTGGCACCGCGCCCCACCAGATCGCGGGAGGCCTCGTACCCACCGGCGTAGGAGAAGTCCGTGAAGGCCACGGGATGGTCCTGCCCGGGGTGCTGGACCGGCGCCTCCTCGAAGGCGCGCAGCTTCTTGCGCACCGGCCAGGTGTGCTCGTCCCCGACCGCCAGGCCCACCTTCTCGTGTCCCAGGTCGTGCAGGTGGGTGAGCACCGAGCGCACCGCGTGGTCGTCGTCCGTGGAGAGGAAGGAGGCGTCCACGTCATCGCGCACCCCGTTGATCAGCACCAGGGGCGTGCCGCTCGCGGTGACCTCGAGGTAGTGATCCACGGGGTCGGACTCCTGGGCGTGGTGCCCGGAGACCACGATGATGCCGACCGCTCCCGCGTGCCGGAAGCGCTGGAACGCCTCGCGCTCGCGCTCGACGGTGCGCGCCCGCACCGACACCAGGGCGGAGGCGCCGCGCTGGAACAGCTCGGCCTCGATCCGCTCCACCCAGGAGGCGAACACCTGGTTGTCGAGGTCCGGCACCAGCACCCCCACCAGCGGCCCCGACTGCGTCACATCGGGACCGACGTCCCGCCCGAGCTGTCGGGCCACGTCGATCACCGTGCGACGTGTGGTCTCGTTGACGCCCGCACGGCCGTTGAGCACGCGGGACACCGTGGCCTCGCTCACCCCGGCGGTGCGGGCGATGTCGATGAGTCGCGCCTTCACACTCATCCTTCCAGGTCAGCGGGCCGCGTCGCCCGTGTCCGAATCGATATCTGCAAGTTCTTGCGCATTCTTGCACGAATGGGGCGCTTCGTTCTACAGTCCGTAGCGACAGGTCAGAGCCTGCCCGGTCGAAATCCGACCACGATTCAAAGGAGAAGACGTGCAGATCCGTCGTAAGAACTTCCTCGCCCTCAGCGGTGTGGCCGCCTCCGTGACCCTGCTCGCTGCCTGCGGCGGCGACTCCGACACCGACGGCGGTACCGGCGGCGGTGCGTCGGATGCCGGCGGCGCGTCGGATGCCGGTGGCGCCGAGGGCGGCGCCGAGGGCGTTCCCGCCCGCGGCGATGCCGACCTGGTGATCTGGGCCGACGAGCTCAAGGCCAAGTCCCTGCAGGAGCCGGCCAAGACCTGGGCCGATGCCCAGGGCATCACCGTCGAGGTGCAGACCGTCGCCAACGACCTCCAGACCAACTACGTCACCGCCAACCAGGCCGGCAACGGCCCGGACATCGTGCTTGGTGCGCACGACTGGATCGGCAACCTGGTGCAGAACGGCGCCATCTCCCCGGTGCAGCTGCCCGGTGACGCCGCCGACAAGGTGGCCCCGATCGGCCTTCAGGCCGTGACCTACGACGGCCAGACCTACGGCGTCCCCTACGCCGTGGAGACCCTGGTCCTCTACGCGAACAACGCGCTCACCGATGTGCCGGAGCCCGGCTCCATCGAGGAGCTGGTGGAGGCGGCCAAGGCCGGTGGCGCCGAGGTCGTGCTGTCCCTGCCCGTGGGCGAGCAGGGCGACGCCTACCACATGCAGCCCCTGTACACCTCCGGCGGCGGCTACCTGTTCGGCACCGACGCCGAGGGCAACCAGGACCCGACGGATCTGGGAGTGGGCAAGGAGGGTTCCATCGCGGCCGCCGAGAAGATCGGCGCCCTGGGCGCCGACGGCGTGCTGCGCACCTCCATCACCGGTGACAACGCCATCTCCCTGTTCACCGACGGCAAGGCGGCCTACCTGATCTCCGGCCCGTGGGCCCTGGGCGACATCAACACCGCCGGCATCGACTTCACCATGAGTGCGGTGCCGGGCTTCGAGGGCATGGAGCCCGCCAAGCCCTTCGCCGGTGTGAACGCCTTCTACGTGGCATCCAACGGTCAGAACGCCGGCTTCGCGCAGACCTTCGTCGGTGAGGTCGCCTCCAACGCGGAGATCGCCGAGCAGATGTTCCAGTCCAACAACCTGCCCCCGGTCAACCTGGAGCTGCAGGAGAAGCTCTCCGGCGAGTTCCCCGACATGGTGAAGATCGCCGAGTTCGCCGAGCTGGCCGAGCCCATGCCGTCGATCCCGCAGATGGCCGCCATCTGGGGCCCGCTGGGCCAGGCCCAGGCCAACATCGTCGGCGGTGCCGACCCGGCCTCCACCATGGAGGCCGCCGGCGAGGAGATCGC
>NZ_JALXKT010000042.1:0-29627 GCF_025144775.1 Brachybacterium sp. p3-SID957
ACTCCACCGCCCCGACCACCCCGACCACGACATCACCGACCACCACCGCACCACACCCCCACCCTTCTGAAGGCACCGCGGGCATCATCAGCCAGCAGAACAGGCGACAGATGCGGGCCCGCAACGAACCCGCAACGAAAAAGGGCAGAGGAAGGGGCAGGAGGTGCAGAAGCGCGGTGGCCGCTGTGTCAGCGTTCGCGCAGTTCGTCCCGCCAGTCCATGGGCTCCTCGGACGCGTCCTCGTTCGCGGTGACCGCCCCGGTGGCCCGTGCGGGTGCGGTCCGCGTGGAGTCGGGCTCCATCGACCCGGTGCGCACCGCCGGCAGCGATTCCTCGCGCCCGGCCGACGGCCCCTCGAGCGAGTCGGGGCCGGGGCCGAACCACTGCACCGCGCGGGCGCGGCGCACGATCCGCTCCAGGCGCCGGGCGTACCAGCGGAACAGCAGCACCGACAGCAGGAATGCCACCACGCCGCCCACCAGCAGCGTCAGCCCGAGGGTGGTGTAGTCCTGCTCCGAGCGCAGCACCAGCGTGATCAGCAGCACGGCCGCGCCGGCCACCGCCGCGAGGATCCCCAGGGCGAAGAGGGACGCGGCACCCAGTGAACGCGCCAGGGACGGCCCCGCCGACTGCACCTGCAGACCGCTGCGCAGCGGGATGCCCCGCCCCAACTGCCCCGGCCGGTTCACCGCCCAGGACAGCATCGCGCGATCCCGCCGCCTGGTCGCCACCGCGCCGATCACCGCCGACGCCGCCACGGTGCTCACCAGGGCGGCCGCCAGCTCCGGAACCCCCTCCGGCGTGCTGGTCAGCCCCTGGACATCGGCCCGCATGCTCAGCAGCACGATCCCCACGACGCATGCCAGCGCCCCCACCAGCAGCACGCCCTCCAGCACGCGCAGCGGGGTCTGGCGCGCCTCCCGTTCGGCACGCGCGGCGTCCTCCAGCTCATCGGGCACGGGATCCGCGCCCTCCATCAGCACCACCCGGCGCTCATCGGCCAGCCGCTCCACGAAGGCATCCGGGTCGTCCACGGCCCGCAGCGAGGGTGCGTAGCGTGCCCGCTGAGCCGGCGGGAGCCACGCCGTCATCACCGCGGCATCGGCCGTGGCCCGTTCGTCCGGCAGCAGATCCGCCCGCACCAGCTCTCGCACGCGCGTCGCCGTCCGAGGAAGGGCGAAAGGACCGACCCGGCGCAGCGGATCGGGCTGCTGGTGCCGCCCCACGCTCACGCGAACCACTCCCACGGCGGGCCCGCCTGCAGCAGCAGCACGAACACGATCGTCACCACCACCACGGCGATCAGTGCCGCCGGGATGGGCCTGCGCACGGCGAACGCCGCCAGGGACTCGATCAGCCCGCGGCCGTCCTCCTGCCGCAGCCGCCACGTGTCACCCAGCATCTGCTGCTTCTCAGCCCACCGCTCGAACGGCACCGTCAGGTACGGCACCACCGCACTGCCCAGGCCCATCAGCACACGCCCCAGGCCCCAGCGCTGGTCCACCCCGATCAGCACCGTGGTCACGCAGTACGCCAGGAACACGAACCCGTGCAGGCCGCCCGCCACGCGCACCGCCGCATCAGCAGTCTCCCCGAGCCGCAGCAGGTACTTCCCGATCATGGCGGCGATCAGCAGCGTCCAGGTGATCACCTCGGCGATCGCGACGAGACGGTACAGGCGGGGAGGGTTCCACATGCGCGACATGATCCCAGACCTGCACGCCCGCGTGCACATCGGCGGGGCCGCAGAAGGGGCCGCAGAATGTGCACCACCCCGTAGCCGGACGCGATACTGGCCGGATGAGTCCTGCCGCCACCACCGACCCCGTCCGCACCGTGGCCGTCGTCGGCGCTGGGCCGCGCGGAACAGCGGTCGTCGAACGCCTGGTGGCGGCCTCGAACGCCCCGGGCTGGCAGGGCTCCGGATCGGATAGCGCCGGGCCCCTCGTCGTCCACCTGATCGACCCGTACGTCGGGATGGGAGGTTCGGTGTGGCGGCACGACCAGTCCGAGGTGCTGCTGATGAACACCACCACCTGCCAGACCGCCATGTACCCGGACGCCTCGTGCCACGCCGCGCTGCCTACCACGCGCACCACCACCCTCGCCGAGCACCTCGCCGCCGACGGGCTGGGTCCGGCCGACTTCGCCTCCCGCGCCGCCCACGGCCGCTACCTCGCCCACGTGCTGGAGACCGCTGAGGCCGACGCCGACCCCGCCCGGCTGCGGATCGTGCGCCACCGCGCCGAGGCGGTCGACGTGGCCGGTCCGCCCGACGGGCCCCAGCGGGTGCGGCTCGACGACGGCCGTGTGCTGACCGCCGACGCCGTGGCCCTGGCCCTCGGCCACCTCGCCACCGCGCCCGCACCGCGCTCCCTGCAGTACGCGGAGGCGGCGCGTCGCCACGGTCTGGTGCACCTGGGGCCGGCCAACCCCCTCGAGGTGGACTACGGGGCCCTGCTGGGCCGCGAGGCCGTGGCCGTGCAGGGCATGGGCCTGAACTTCTACGACGCCATCGGGATGCTCACCCACCTCGCCGGCGGCCGCTTCGAGGAGGCCGGCGGGCCCGATGCGCCGCCCTCGGGCCTGCGCTACCTACCCGGCGGAGCAGAGCCGCTGCTGGTGGTCGGCTCCCGCTCCGGGATGGTGTACCGCCCCAAGCCCGACCTCAGCCCCGCCATGCCCGAGCCGTACACCCCGCAGGTGCTCACCAGCGAGCGCGTGCTCGAGCTGGCGGTGCGTCCGGCCGGCGTCGACCACGAGCGGGACGTGATGCCGCTGATGCTGGCCGAGCTGCGTCGCGCGCTGCGGGACGTCGGCGCCACCGAGCTCGCCGACGACGAGGCCATCATGCGCCTGCTGTTCCCCTTCGGTCGCCGCGGTGGCCCCATCGACCACGCCCACCAGCGCACCCGCGACGTGCTGCGGGACGCACTGCGCGCCGCCACCGCACCCGATCCGGCCTGGGTGGCGGTGTACCGGGCACTGATCGCCCTGCGCATCCAGGTGAACCGCCTCCAGGACCTCGGCGCCTACACCACCGAGTCCGTGCGCGCCGACATCGACGGCCACCTGCGCAACGCCTTCGCCTCCTGGGCCTCCGGGCCGCCCGTTCAGCGGGTGCGGCAGCTGCTGGCACTGGAGGAGGCCGGCCTGGTGCGCTTCATCGGCCCCGGCATGCGCATCGACATCGACGAGCAGGCCGGGCGCTTCCTGGTCCACGCCGGCACCGGCGCCGGCACCGCCACCGACCCTGCCGTGCGGTGCGACGGCGTGCTGGAGGCTCATCTGCCGGCGGTGGACCTGCCCGCCTACCGCTCCTCCCTGATCGGCGCCTGGCGCGAGCGAGGAGAGGTGCAGAAGGACTCCTGGGCCTCCCGCGGCTCCCGGCGCCGGGTGCCGACCGGATCGATCGCGGTGGAGGGACTGTACGCGCCCATCGGCACCGACGGCACCGTGTACGAAAGGCGACTGCTGATCGGGGTGCCCGTCACCACCGCCCAGCCCGGCTCCGCGATCACCGCCGAGCCCGGCACCGGTGCCCAGCTGCTGCGACACGCCGAAGCGGTCGCCCTGCGGCTGGCCCGGGCCGGGGGAGCGCTGCCCGGGGCCTGAGCACGGTGGCCCCGCACCATCGGGGAGCCCGGAAGGGAGGATCCCTGGCACGATGGAGGCATGCCTGCTGACACCGCCCCCGCGCCCGCGCACACCACCCCCGAGCTCGACCCCCGCGCCGACATCGTCGAGCTGACCGCCGCCATCGTCGACATCGAGTCCGTCTCCGGCAACGAGCGGGCGCTCGCCGACGCCGTCGAGCAGGCCCTGCGCGCCCACGCCCCGCACCTCGAGGTGATCCGCGACGGCGACACCGTGATCGCCCGCACCCACCGTGGGCTGGATCAGCGGGTGGTGCTCGCCGGGCACCTCGACACCGTGCCCGTGGCCGACAACCTCCCCTCCGCGCGGCGCACCCGCGAGGGCCGCGAGGAGCTGGTGGGGCGCGGCACCTGCGACATGAAGGGCGGGGTGGCCGTGCTGCTGAAGCTGGCCGTGGAGGCCGACGCCGCCCCCATGGACCTCACCTGGATCTTCTACGACCACGAGGAGGTCGCCGCGGCCGACAACTCCCTCACCCGCATCGCCGCGGAGCACCCCGAGTACCTCGCCGGGGACTTCGCGATCCTCGGCGAGCCCACCTCCGCCGGGGTCGAGGGCGGCTGCAAGGGCACCATGAAGCTCGCCGTCACCGCCGGCGGCATCGCCGCGCACTCCGCCCGCGACTGGGTGGGGGACAACGCCGTCCACAAGCTCGCCCCCGTGCTCGAGCGGCTGGCCGCCTACGAGGCCCGCCGCGCCGTCATCGACGGGCTCGAGTTCCGCGAGGCCCTCAACGCCGTCGGCATCAGCGGCGGCATCGCCGGCAACGTGATCCCCGATCGCGCCCGCATCGACGTCAACTACCGCTTCGCTCCCGACACCACCATCGAGCAGGCCGAGGCGCATGTGCGCGAGGTGCTGGCCGGCCTCGACGTCGACATCGAGGTGTTCGACGCCGCCGCCGGCGCCCTTCCCGGGCTGGACACGGCGCCCGCCCGCGCCTTCCTGGACGCCCTCGGCCAGGACGTGCGGGTCGATGCCAAGCAGGGCTGGACCGACGTGTCCCGCTTCGCCGCCCTGGGCACCCCCGCCGTCAACTTCGGCCCCGGGGACCCGCTGCTGGCCCACACCGATGACGAGCACGTCCCGATCGAGGATCTGCACGCCTCTCTCACCGCCCTGCGGCGCTTCCTGACCTCGACAGCCGGCTGACGGGGCGGGCCGTTACGCTTCCCCCATGAATCCGGAACGAGATCCGCACCGCAAGGGCCCCGTGACCCTCCGCGGCAGCCAGCGTCCCACCACCACCGCCGACCAGCGCCTGCTGGAGAAGGGCGGCTCGGCCGACTGGGTCCACTCCGACCCCTGGCGAGTGATGCGCATCCAGGCCGAGTTCGTCGAGGGCTTCGGGGCGCTCGCGGAGCTGGGCCCGGCGTTCTCCATCTTCGGTTCCGCCCGGGTGCGGGAGGGCCACCCGGACTACGAGTGCGCCCGCCAGATCGCGCGCGGCATCGTGGACATGGGGTACTCCGTGATCACCGGCGGCGGCCCCGGCATCATGGAGGCCGGCAACCGAGGTGCCCGCGAGGCCGGCGGCGTCTCCGTGGGGCTCGGCATCGAGCTGCCCCACGAGCAGGGCCTGAACGAGTACGTCGACCTCGGGGTCGACTTCCGGTACTTCTTCGTCCGCAAGACGATGTTCGTGAAGTACTCCAGCGGGTTCATCGTGATGCCCGGCGGCTTCGGCACCTTCGACGAGCTGTTCGAGGCGCTGTGCCTGATGCAGACCCACAAGATCGAGATGTTCCCCGTCGTGCTGGTGGGCCGCTCCTACTGGCAGGGCCTGATCGACTGGCTCTCCGGCGCGGTCGCCGACGGTCGCATGATCGCCCCGACCGACGTGGACCTGATGCGCGTGGTGGACACCCCCGAGGAGGCCCTCGCGGTGCTGCAGGAGTTCACCGGCCGATGACCGCTGTCAGCCCCATGGTGCTGCTCCTGCTGGGCGTCGCCGCCCTGGTGGCGGTGCTGATGGTGCTGGTCGCCACGGGCCGCCTGGGGCAGGGGATCGACCTGCCCCGCAGGCCCCGCGGCCCCCGTCGGCGGCGACGGCGGGCGGCAGCTTTCGGGACCGCTCTGGTCGATCGCGCGGGACCAGGTGCCGAGACCTGAGATAATGGGCGGGTACGCGCGCTGACTGCCAGGGTCAGCGACATCTAGAGGAGGACACCATGGCTGCTATGAAGCCGCGCACCGGAGACGGTCCGCTCGAGGTCGTGGAGGAGAGCCGCAGCATCATCATGCGGGTCCCGCTCGAGGGGGGCGGCCGACTGGTCGTCGAGATCGACGCGTCGGAGGCCGCGGCTCTGCGCGACGCCCTCGAGGGCGTCATCAAGGCCTGAGGCACCAGCCGGGACGAACGGCCCTGCACCACGAGGTGCGGGGCCGTCGTGCATCCCGGTGGCGGCGCTGATCAGGCGTGAGGTGTCAGGGACGCAGCACCGCCGCCAGCACGCCATCGCCGCTGCCGGTCAGCGCGGAGACCAGGTCCTCGGACTCCGCGACCGCCCGCAGCACCGCCCGCACCGACTGGGTGGTGGCATCACGTGCGGCCGGGTCCGCCACCCGGTCGTGGTAGAGGGCGTGCGGGATCACCAGCACGCCGCCCGGGCGCAGCAGTCGTCGGGCATGCTCCAGCAGGTCCAGGGCGTGCGGCAGGTGTGCTGGGAAGCTCACCAGGTCGTAGGCGTGATCGGTGAGGCGCCCGATCACCTCGCGCGGGTTCCCGGCGATGGTCCGCACCCGCGGAGAACGGATCTGCGCCTCTGCGAAGGACTCGCGGGCCGCACGCTGGTTCTCCACCTCAGGGTCGATGGTGGTGAGCACGCCGTCGGGATGCATGCCCGAGAGCAGGTACAGCGACCCCACGCCGCTGCCGGTGCCGATCTCCACCGCGGCACGGGCGTTGACCGAGGCCGCCAGCAGGCGCATCAGCGCGCCCGCGCCCGGCAGCACCGGGGGAGCGCCCAGCTCGTGACCGCGCTCACGGGCGCGCGCGAGCACGCCCTCGTCGGCGAAGAGCTCGGTCTCCTCGACGAACTCCTCGGCGTGGGCCCAGCCGGCCACTTTTCCCGATGCCATCGGTGTCTCCTCCATTCGGGGACGGATCAGCTCAGGGTACGTCAGGCGCGGCGTCCCTCGCGCACCGGGGGGCCAGTCGCCTCTGCCATAATGAACCGGCAGTATCGCGCCGCACGGGTGCGAGCGAGCGAGGTCGGCGCAGCGCCGGCCGGGAACGGGTGGCAGCGTGAGCTTTCTGGGTCTGAGCGGTTGGGAGCCCCTCGTCCTGCTGCTGATCTTCCTGATCATCATCGGCCCGCAGCGACTGCCCGAGTACACCCGCAACATCGTGCGCTGGGTGCGCGATGTGCGCCGCTGGGTGGAGGACTCCCGCGCCACGGTCGAGGACGAGATGGGCATCGCCATCGACGACCTGCGCAAGTACGATCCGCGCCAGTACGATCCGCGCCGCATCATCCGCGAGGCCTGGGGCGACACCTCCATCGATGACATCCTGCCCTCCAAGGAGGCCATGACCGTCGCCGGTGGCGCGACCGCCGGAGCGGCCGCCTCCCGCAGCAGCTCCCGCAGCTCCAAGGGCGGCGGCTCGAAGAAGGCGACGAAGGACGAGGGCCCGAAGCGGGCGCCCTTCGACCCCGAGGCCACCTGAGTCCCCGGTCCACGGTCCCCGGGGCTCAGCGCCCGCCGGAGACCGACAGCGGCAGCTTCATCCCTCCCAACCCGCGCGGCTGATGCGTCAGGGCACGCGCGATGCGGATCAGTTCCGCCGCTGCCGGGGAGTCGGGATCCGACAGCACCAGCGGCACGCCCGCATCCGCGCCCTCGCGCAGTGCCGGCTCCAGCGCCACCCGGCCCAGCACCGGCACCGGGTGCTTCACGGCACCGGCGAGGGTCTGCGCCACCCGGTCCCCGCCGCCGCGGCCGAACACGTCCATCACCGTGCCGTCCGGCAGCGTGAGCCCGGCCATGTTCTCCACCACTCCAGCGATCTCCTGGCCCGTCGCCGTGGCGAGTGACCCCACGCGCTCCGCGACCGCCGCGGCCGACTGCTGCGGGGTGGTCACCACCAGCATCTTCGCCCCCGGCAGCAGCTGCGCCACCGAGATCGCCACATCACCGGTGCCCGGCGGCAGGTCCAGCAGCAGCACGTCCAGGTCGCCCCAGTAGACGTCCGAGGCGAACTGCTCGATCGCTCGGTGCATCTTCGGGCCGCGCCAGACCACCGCCTGCCCCTCCGGCACGAACATGCCGATGCTCATCACCGCCACGCCGTGCGCCTGCGGCGGCATCAGCAGGTCCGAGACCTTGGTGGGCTGCTCGGTGATGCCGAACATGCCGGGCATCGAGAAGCCGTGGATGTCCGCGTCGATCACCCCTACCCGCAGCCCCTGCGCGGCCATCGCCGCGGCCAGGTTCGCGGTCACGGTGGACTTGCCCACCCCACCCTTGCCGGAGGACACAGCGAAGATGCGGGTGAGCGAGCCCTCCTTGTTGAAGGGGATCTGGCGGCGGCCCTGCCGCAGGCGCGAGGTGAGCTCGCGGCGCTGCTCCTCGCTCATCGCCCGGGAGTCCACCTCCACCCGGGACAGGCCCGGCACGGTGGCAGCGGCCTCGGCCGTCTCCCGCTCGATGCGGTCCCGCATGGGGCAGCCCTCGATGGTCACCAGCACCTGCACCCGGGCCACGTCCTCGGCGTCCACGGTGATCTCGTCGACCATCCCCAGGTCCGTGATGGGCTGGTGGATCTCAGGATCCATCACCCCGCCGAGCGCCTCGCGGATCTTCTCGACGCGCTCGTCATGGGAGTGCTGCGTGGTCACGGCTGCTCGGGCTCCTCAGGGGCGGTGTGGGCGGTGTGGGTGGAGTGGGCGGAGGGGGTCGACTCGGCGGAAGGGGTCCACTGGGCAGAGGGGGCGGTGCCGGAGCGCTCCGCGAGGGCCACCGCGACCTCCTCGCGCAGCACGGAGCGCAGCTGCGCGAGGTCCTGCTGCTCCCGCTCGCGGCCCTCCTCGAGCTCCTCGAGCAGGTCCCGCAGCTCGCTGCGGACGTAGTCGCGGGTGGCCACGTCATTCAGGGCGATGCGCAGGGAGGCGATCTCCCGGGTGATGAAGTCGGTGGTGGCGTGGTTGCGCTCGTTGGACTGGCGGTCCTGCTCGGCCTGCACGCGGTCGCGGTCGTCCTGCCGGTTCTGCGCCAGCAGCAGCAGGGGAGCGGCGTAGGAGGCCTGCAGCGACAGGATCAGCGTGAGCAGCGTGAAGTTCAGCGCCCGCGGATCGAACTGGGCCGACTCCGGCATCACCGAGTTCCAGGTCAGCCACACCGCGCAGAAGATCGTCATGCCCACCAGGAAGGCGGGCGTGCCCATCATCCGCGCGAAGGCCTCCGCGCCGCGACCGAAGGCGTCGCCGCGCAGGGGGTTGTGCCAGCGCGGGGAGCGGCGGGGCGAGGGATCGTCGAGAGGGGGAGGGGTGTGCTCGGCCATGGTCACGTCCTCTCGGTTCCGCGCGCGATCTCGGACAGGTCGATCTGACCGGTGGTGACGGGGGGCTCGTCCTGCTCACGCCAGTCGTCCGGCAGCACGTGGTCCAGCACGTCGTCCACCGTGACCGCCCCCAGCAGGTGGCCGTTCTCGTCCACCACCGGGATCGACACCAGGTTGTAGGTGGCCATCTCGCGGGTGACCTCCGACAGCGGGCTCGACGGGGAGACCACCACGCGGTCGGAGTCCAGGATCTCTCCCACCGAGCGGTCCGGCCGCTCCCGCAGCAGCAGCTGGAAGTGGACGATGCCCAGCAGGCGCCCCGTCGGGGTCTCCAGCGGTGCACGGCACACGTGCACCGTGGAGGCCAGTGCCGCATGCACCTCCTCGCGGCTGATCATCGCCAGGCAGTGCGCCACCGAAGTCTCCGGGGCCACGATCAGCGGCTCCGTGGTCATCATGCCGCCGGCGGTGTACACGTCGTAGGCGAGCAGACGACGGACGTCCTCCGCCTCCTCCGGCTCCATCAGGTCCAGCAGGGTCTCGGCCACCGCATCCGGCAGCTCCTGCATCAGGTCCGCGGCGTCGTCGGGGTCCATCTCGTCCAGCACGTCCGCGGCGCGCTTGGCCTCCAGCCCGGTGATCATCTCCACCCGGGTGTCCTCGGGCAGCTCCTCCAGCACGTCCGCGAGTCGCTCGTCGGCCAGCTCCCCGGCCAGCTCGATGCGCCGCTTGGCGTCCAGCTCCTGCATGATCTCCGCGAGGTCCGCGGGATTGAGGTCCTGGTAGGAGGCCGCCAGCAGCGCGGCGGACTGCTCCACCTGCGTGCCGTACAGCCCGGTCACCTCGGACATCTCCACGGTGAGGGTCTCCCCGCGGGACATCAGGCGGCTCAGCGAGCCGCCCTTGCGGAGCCGGCGCACGTGCAGGCGGGACAGCTCCCACTCGCGCTGCCGGTTGCGGTCCAGGGCGATGTCCTCCACCGTGGCCTCACCGGAGCCATCGTTGAGGGTCACCACGCGGTCCAGCAGGTCCCCGATCACCAGCAGCTCCCCGGCCCGTTTCTCGAAGCGGCGCACGTTCAGCAGGCCCGTGGAGATCACCTGGCCGGGATTGATGGAGGTGACGCGGGTGATCGGCAGGAACACCCGGCGCTTGCCGCCCACCTCCACCACGAAGCCCACCGCGCGGGCCGAGCCGCGCGGCTGGGGGACCACCACCACGTCGCGGATCTTCGCCACCGCGTCCCCGAGGGGATCGAAGACGGCGGTGCCGGCGAGACGGGCGGCGTAGAAGCGCTGGTGCGGGTTGGAGCTCACGGCTTCAGCGTAGCCATCCAGGCCTCGATCTCCTCGGCCCGACGGGGCAGTGCGATCGAGAGGTTCTCCACTCCGTCCTCGGTGACCAGGACGTCGTCCTCGATGCGCACACCGATGCCGCGCAGCTCCTCGGGGACCAGCAGGTCGTTCTCCTTGAAGTACAGGCCCGGCTCGATCGTGAACACCATGCCCGGGACCAGTTCGGCATCGAGGTACATCTCGCGCCGCGCCTTCGCGCAGTCGTGCACGTCCATGCCCAGGTGGTGGCTGGTGCCGTGCACCATCCAGCGCCGGTGCCACTGACCCTCCGGGGACAGCGACTCCTCGGCCGAGCCCGGCAGCAGCCCCCAGCTCTCCAGATGCCGGGCCACCACCTCCATCGCGGTGGCGTGCAGATCACGGAACCGCAGCCCGGGACGAGCGGCCGCGAACACCGCATCGGCCGCCTCCAGCACGGCGTCGTAGACCTTGCGCTGGGTGGGGGTGAAGGTGCCGGAGACGGGCAGGGTGCGGGTGACATCCGCCGTGTACAGGGAGTCCACCTCCACGCCGGCGTCGATCAGCACCAGCTCGCCCTCCTGCACGGCGCCGTCGTTGCGGATCCAGTGCAGGGTGCAGGCGTGGTCGCCGGCGGCGGCGATGGTGTCATACCCCACCCCGTTGCCGTCGGCCCGGGCGGTGCGGGCGAACACACCCTCGATCACGCGCTCGCCGCGGCGGTGGCCCACCGCCTCGGGCAGGTGGCGCACCACGTCCTCGAAACCGCGGATGGTGGCATCGACCGCCTCGCGCATCTGAGCGACCTCGTAGGCGTCCTTGACCAGGCGCTGCTCGCTGGACACCTCCTGGAGGCGGTCGAACTCGCGGCGGGCGTCCTCCCCGCCGGGGAGCCCGTTCTGCTCACGGATCTCCTGGACCATCTCCTCCACGGCCGCGTCCACCTGCGGCATCACCGACAGGGAGAGGCTCTCGCCGACGTCCTTGGCCAGGTGGTCGCGCAGCTCGTCGATGTGCCGCACCTCGATGCCCAGGCGCTGGGAGGCCTCCGCGAGGGTGGGGCGGCGCCCCACCCACATCTCTCCGTAGCGGGAGTCCGCGTAGAACTCCGTCGAGTCGAAGCCGGCGCGCGGCCGGAAGAAGTAGGTGGCCTCGGCGACGGCGGGATCCTCGGCCGAGGGCTCCACCACCAGCACGCTGTCGGGCTCCTCATCGGTGCCCAGACCCGCGTAGTACGCGAAGGCGGTGTCCGGACGGAAGGGGTAGTCGGTGTCGTTGGAGCGCACCTTCAGCACGCCCGCGGGCAGCACCAGGCGAGTGCCGGGGATCGCCTGCACCAGGGCGTCGCGGCGGGCCGGGGTGTGCGCGGCGGCCTCGAGGCGCTCCGCGTCGGGGACCGTCTCGTCCCAGCCGGAGGCGATGAACTCGCGGAAGGCCTCGCTGGTGGGTCGCTGCGAGCGGGTGTCGCCGCGCGAGGAGAGCTCCTCGGGGCTGGTGCCGCGCTCCTGGGGCGCCGTGGTGCTGAGGGGGCTGTCTGTGCTGTGGGGGTTCTCGTTGCTCACCCTCCGATACTCTCACGAGGCGCACTACGCTGGCCGTATGCCCGCTCACCCCGCCCGCATCGACCTCCATGCGCATTCCAGCTGGTCCGACGGCACCCAGAGCGTCCACGAGCTGTGGGCACAGGCGGCTCAGGAGGGCCTGTCGGCGCTCGCCCTGACCGACCACGACACGGTGGCCGGCTGGCAGGAGCTGCCCGAGGCCGTCGCGCGCACGGGAGTCGTCGCGGTGCCCGGGATCGAGGTCTCCGCCGAGCACGAGCGCCTCAGCGTGCACGTGCTCGCCCTGCTGGTGGACCCCTCCCCGCACACCGACCTGGCGCGCGAGCTGGACCGCGCTCGCCGCTCCCGCACCGAGCGGGCCGAGCGCATGGTGGAGGCCATCTCCGCCGACCACCCGATCACCTGGCAGGACGTGCGGGCCCAGGTGGCGGGGGAGACCACCACCGTGGGGCGCCCCCACATCGCCGACGCGCTCATCAGCAGCGGCGTGGTGCGCGACCGCACCGAGGCCTTCGAGCAGATCCTGCACCCCTCCGGGCCCTACTACGTGCGCTACTACGCCCCCGCCCCGACCGTCGCGGTCAGAGCGATCCTGGACGCCGGCGGGGTCCCGGTCCTCGCCCATCCCGGCTCCGTCTCCCGCGACGGCGAGCTGCCCCTGGGCCTGCTGGAGGCCATGGTGGAGGCGGGCCTGGCGGGCCTGGAGGTGGACCACCGCGAGCACGACCCGGGCACCCGGGCGCGACTGCGCGACTTCGCCCGCGCCCACCGGCTCCTGATCACCGGCGGCAGCGATTACCATGGCGCGGGCAAACCCAACCGGCTCGGGGAGAACCTCACGCAGCCGCATGTACTGGACGCGATCGCGCATCGCGCCACGAGCACCACAGAGGTCATCCGTCCGTGAACATGGTCGATCTGAGCTTCCTCACGGGAGTCTTCGTCACCCTCTTCGTCATCATCGACCCCCCGGGCATCGTCCCCATCTTCCTGTCGCTGACCAGCACCATGACCGCGAAGCAGCGGTCGCGGGCCGCCATGGTCGCGGTCGGTGTGGCCGTGCTGATCATCGGGGTCTTCGCCCTGTTCGGCCGGTTCATCCTGGACTACATGCACATCTCCCTGCCCGCCCTGCAGTTCTCCGGCGGCCTGCTGCTGCTGATCGTGGCCCTGCAGCTGCTGGCGGGCATGGAGGGGGAGATGGCCTCGAGCGACGGCGTGAACGTCGCACTGGTGCCCCTGGGCACCCCGCTTCTGGGCGGTCCCGGCGCGATCGTGGCGATGATGCTGTTCGTGGAGGAGGCCAGTGGTGAGGGCCCCAAGATCATCGCCCTGGTGATCGCCATGATCCTGATGACCGCGGCCATGTACCTGACGATGCGGTTCTCCGACCTGGTGGCGCGGGTGCTGGGGCAGGGCGGGGTCACCCTGGTCACCCGCATCTCCGGGGTGCTGCTGGCCGCGATCTCCACCCAGATGATCTTCGACGCCGTGCGCTCGTTCCTCGTGGACTGGGGCCTGGTCGCGGGCTGATGCAGAGAACCGGGACCCTCGGCAGCGCGAGGATCCCGGTTCTCAGGCGTGGTTCGTCGGGTCAGGACTCCTGCGCGGGAGCCTCCGCGCCGCTGCTGCTGCCCCCGCTGCTGCTGCCACCGGCGCTGCCGCCACCGCTGCGGCCACGGCCCCGGCCGCCGCGCGAGCGGCGCCGACGGGGTCGGCCGCTGCCCTGCTTCTCCTCGTCGCGCGCGGTCGAGCCCTCGGCCCTCTGCTCGCGCTTCTGCTCGCCGCCGGTGGTCTCGCTGGAGACGACCTCCCCGTCGACCCGACGGGTGCGCGAACGGCTGCGCTTGCGGCGCGGACGCTCGGAGGGATCGACGGTGCGCTCCGAGAGCACCTCGTCGTCGCGGGAGCGGCCGCCCTCACGCCCGCCCCGGCCTCCGCGCCCGCCGCGGTCCCCGCGATCGCCGCGGACCGGCTCACGACCGCCAAGGTCCTCCAGCTTCTCCGCCTTCAGCCCGGCGCGGGTGCGCTGCTCCTTGGGCAGGGTGCCCTTGACTCCCTCGGGGATGTCGAGGTCGCTGAACAGGTGCTCCGAGGTGGAGTAGGTCTCCACCGCCTCGGTGGACTCCAGGCCCAACTGCCGGGCGATCAGTGCCCAGCGCGCCAGGTCCTCCCAGTCCACGAAGGTGATCGCGGTGCCCTTCTTGCCGGCGCGGCCGGTGCGGCCGGTGCGGTGCAGGTACGTCTTGTCGTCGTCCGGGCAGTTCCAGTTGACCACGTGCGTGACGTCGTCCACGTCGATGCCGCGAGCGGCGACATCGGTGGCCACCAGCACATCGATCTTGCCGTTGCGGAAGGCCCGCAGGGCCTGCTCACGGGCGCCCTGACCCAGGTCGCCGTGGAGCGGAGCGGCCGCGAAGCCGCGCGCGGCCAGATCCTCCGCCACCCGGTCCGCCTGGCGCTTGGTGCGCATGAAGATGATCGTCAGGCCGCGGCCGCGGGCCTGCAGCACGCGGGCCATCACCTCGATCTTGTCCAGCTGGTGGGCGCGGTAGACGACCTGCTTGATGTCGGCCTTGGTGCGGGAGAGATCCCCCGGGTCGTGGGCGCGGATGTGGGTGGGCTGGACCATGAAGCGGCGGGCCAGCGCCAGGATCGGCCCCGGCATGGTGGCGGAGAACAGCATGGTCTGGCGCTGCGTGGGCACCGCCTGCAGCAGCTTCTCGATGTCCTCCAGGAAGCCCAGGTCCAGCATCTCGTCGGCCTCGTCCAGCACCGCCACCCGCACCTGCGAGAGGTCCAGGTACTTCTGGCGCATCAGGTCGATCAGACGGCCCGGAGTGCCCACCACCACGTCGACGCCCCGGGTGAGGGCCTCGATCTGGGGCTCGTAGGCGCGACCGCCGTACACGGTGAGGATGCGCACCGTGCGCGTGGCGGAGGCGTCCTGGAGGTCCTCGGCCACCTGCACCGCGAGCTCGCGGGTGGGCAGCACCACCAGGGCCTGCGGCTTGCCGGTCTGGCGGCCCTCGGGATCGTCCTCACCGGGGGAGACCACGGACTGCAGCAGCGGGATGCCGAAGCCCAGGGTCTTGCCGGTGCCCGTCTTGGCCTGGCCGATGATGTCGCGACCGCGCAGGGCCACCGGCAGGGTCATGGCCTGGATCGGGAAGGGATGGACGATCCCCTTGGAGGACAGGGCCTCGATGATGTCGGATCGGACGTCGAAGTCCGCGAAGGTCTGCTCCGTGAGGGGATCCGGGGTGCCGGAGCTCTGCTCGACGGCGGGGGAGGCCGACACGGCCTCGTCGGTGTGCGGGGTGGATTCAGGCACCGTTCAACTCTCTGGTCATGGAATATGCCCTTGCATCGTAGCCCCCGACCGGCCCGGGGGCGTCAGCCCTCGCCGCCGTCGCTGCCCTCGGGCAACGGCACGGAGGGATCGGTGGGGGTCACGCGCTCCTCGTCGGGCAGGCCCTCGCCGGGCTCGATGTCGAGATCGGTGGGCGTGGGCGGTGCCTCGGCGTCCTCGGGGACCTCGAGCGCGGGCGCCTCGGCAGGCATCTGGGTGCGCTGCACCGAGATCGACACCAGGCCCAGGCCGCCCATCACGATGTCGTCGTAGGCCACCAGACGACGGGTCTGCGCATCGAAGTAGAGCAGTCGAGCGGTGAGGTCCAGCGGCTCACCGCCGTCCAGCACGGGGCGCACACCGCCGGATCCCAGCGCCCCGCCGGTCGAGCCGACGATCATCCAGTCGGTGCCCGAGCCGTCGCGGTCCAGCTCCACCGAGGAGGTGTGCATGTGGCCCGACAGCACCAGCGGCACGCGCCCCTCGAGCCCCTCGGGCTGCGTGGGATCGTGCACCAGGGCCACGTCCACCGTGGCCTCCGGGTTCGCCTCGTCGTGGGCGACGATGGTCTCGCCCAGCTGGAACACGGAGGACTGCACCGCCGCATCGCCCTCGCGCCAGCCGCCGGCATCGGAGTCGTCGTCGGCCGCGAAGCGGGGATCGCCGACCCCGGCGATGCGCAGGCCCGCGACCTCCACGATCTCGTTCTCCAGCACGATCCCGTTGGGCTGGTCCGCCACGGTGGCGGCCGTGACGGAGCTGTCGTGGTTGCCGGCGATGTACACGTACGGCACGTCCAGGTCGCCGATGGCGCTGAGCAGGTCGTGCTCGAAGGGGGTGCCCCAGGAGACGATGTCGCCGGTGTCGATCACCGCGTCGATCTCGAACTGGCCGTTCAGCTGCTCGATCACGTCGAAGGCCTGCGGGTTGTCGTGGATGTCCGAGACATGCAGCACGGTGATCAGGTCCTGGGACCCGATGCCGGGGGAGAGGGAGTCGGCCGCGATGTACAGCGCGGAGACCTGCCCCACGAACTCGGCCAGCGTGTCGCGGTAGCCGCTGTAGTCCGCCAGGGCGCCCTGCCCCACGTCCGCCACGTACGCCGCCTGGGAGAGCAGGCCCTCGAAGCGCGGCTGGTACAGGGAGTCGGGCCGGAACGTCAGGGACACGGCGCCCACCGAGGCGGCGACCACGGCCACCGCACTGCCGGCGGCCAGCACGGAACGTCGCAGCCGGCGGAAGGTGAGCCCCACCGCCAGACCCGCTCCCACCGCCCCGAACAGGGCGTTCAGCGCTGCGTTGCGAGCGGCGGCACCGGTGAGGTCCTCCGGCACGGTGCGGGTGAGTTCCGCGCGGGCCTCGGAGGACCACAGCAGCTGCTCGGCCTGCTCCATGTCCACCCCCTGCACTCGGGCCTCCACCCGCACCGGCGCGGTGTGGGTGTCGAAGGCCACCTCACCCACCGGCGGCAGCAGGATGACGGTGTCGGACTCCAGGGAGGGGCGCAGGTGCACCGTCGCGGTCAGCGGACCGACGTCCACTTTCGTGGGAGGGACCAGCAGCACGCCCACCACCGCGCCCAGCAGGGCCACCACCGTGGTGGCGGTGATGTGGGCCAGGCGCGCGCTGCGCAGGCGACGCCGCCGCCGCATCGGGGCGTCCTCGACCGGGGCGTCCTCGACCGGGGAGTCCGGTTCCACGGGCACGGCGCGGCTCATGGGGAGGCGAGCAAGCGGGGATCGGGAGGGCGGTCAGCCCAGGAAGCCGACGCGGCGCGGCTCCTCGGTGGAGATCTCCGCGTAGGCCACCTTCCCACCGGGGATCAGCACGCTGCGGCCCTTGACGTCGCGCAGGGTGACCGGAGCGCCCTCCGCCATCGCGGTGGACAGCGTCTCGAGCAGGCCGGCGTGGTCCTGCTCGGCGTCGTCCGTCTCGATCACGATCTCGCGGGGGGAGTGCTGGATGCCGATGCGAATCTCCATGGCCCGGAGTCTATCGGCCGGTCCCTGGGTGCGAGGCATCGGCCGCGGGGGAGACCGTCCCGGCCACCGAGGCGTCGGGGCGGGGCTCGAAGCCGGTGAGCCCGTGCACGGCCAGGACCGTGACGGTGTCCAGGATCTGCCCGCGGTCGGGCTCGGCAGCGCCGTCCAGCATCGCGGCGGTGCTCTGCGTCAGGGAGATCATCGCGCGACCGATCACTCGCGCCTGCTCGTCGGTCATGCTGCGGGCGGCCAGCAGCACCGTGGCCAGTGACACCGCCATCTCGTCCAGCACCCCGGAGACCCGTGCGGAGATCTGCTCCGAGACCTGCTCGTGCCCGGTGAACAGCCGCAGCGCGGACTGTTCGGTGACCAACTGGTAGAAACCCCCCAGACCGGCTCGCACCCGCTCGAGCGTGGTGCCCTCGAAGTCGGCGAGCTCCGCGATGCCCTCGATCAGGCGCTGCCCGGTCACCTTCACCACCTCGTCGTAGAGGTCCTCCTTGGAGGCGAAGTGCTGGTAGAGGACGGGCTTGGTGACGCCTGCGGCCGTGGCGATGTCGTCCATGGACGTGGCGTGGAAGCCGTTCTGGGTGAACATCGGGATCGCGGTCTCCAGCAGCTGGGTACGACGCTGGTCGCGCGGCATCCGGGCCGAGGGTGACATGGGGCGACCTCCGAGTGACGCGTGTGATGCGAGGCACCTGAGCGGTGGTCGGCCACCATACTCCGCCTCGCTCGTCGCACCCATGCGGTGCAATGGATCCATGCAGAACGCCCCCGCCCGCCCCGGCCCCGATGGTATGGGGGCCGGTGCGCTCACCCTGCTGGGGCCCGACCCGTCAGCGGTGCCCCCGGTGCTGCCCCTGGAGCAGCTGGCTCCCGCACAGGCCACCGCGGCGGACCACGTGAGGGAGGGCCGCCATGTGCTCGCCCACGGTGGCCCCGCCACCGGGCGCACGGCCCTGGCCCTCAGCGCCGCAGCCGCTCTCTCCCAGGAGCACGGCGGCGAGGTGCTGCTGATGGCTCCTCGCCGGGCCACCGCCGCCCACCTGCGCGATGCCCTGGCCGCGCACGGCACCCCCGGTGTGCGGGTGGCCACCCCTGCGGCCCTGGGGTACTCCGTGCTGCGCGCCGCCGCCCTGGCCGCCGGCCGCGGTGAGCCCTCCCTGGTCACCGGTGCGGAGCAGGACGCCCTGCTGGCCGACCTCATCGCCGCCCGCACTGCATGGCACCTCGAGGTGGAGCCCGCCGCACGCACCCTGCCGGGCTTCCGCACGGAGCTGCGGGACGTCCTGGCCCGCGCTGCCGAGCTCGGGCTCGGCCCGGCCGGCCTCGAGCGGCTCGGCCTCGAGCACGACCGGCCGGCCTGGCGCGATGCCGCGGCGGTGCTGCGGGACTACCTGGGCGTGCTGGACCTCGAATCCGCCGCCGCCCTCGATGCCGGCCCCCGACTCGACGCCGGCTCCCTGGTGCGCCGCGCCGCCCGCCTGGTGAGCGAGGGGACCGTCTCGCCCCCGGCACGGGCCGTCGTCGTCGACGACGCACAGGACCTCACCGCCGCCGGCATCGCCCTGGTCGTGGCGCTGGCCGCCACCGGGGCACCGGTGCTCGCCACCAGCTGCCCGGATGCCGCCGTGGACACCTTCCGCGGGGCCCTGCCGGATGCCGCCGCGCGCCTGCGCGAGCAGCTGCCCGGGCTCGTGCACGAGGTGGTGCTGGCCGGTGCCCACCGCGTCGATGCCCGCATCGTCGATGCCGCCGCGGCCCTGCGCTGGCGGCTCCCGCTGGCCGGGGCGCCCGCTGCCACCCGCCGACGCGAGGCACCGCCGTCCCGGGCCGGTGCCGACGGGCAGCGGGGCGGCGTCCAGGCCCTGCGCGCCTCGGACCGGGCCGAGGAGGCCCACCTCATCGCCTCCGCGCTGCGGGACCTGCACCACCGCGAGCAGATCCCCTACGACCGGATGGCCGTGGTGTGCCGTTCGGGCGCCGCCGTCGCCGAGCTCGCCGATCTGCTCACCCGCACCGGCCTGCCCGTGCGCACACCGCGCCGCCCCCGCCCGCTCCGCGAGGAGCCCGTGGTCCAGGACCTGCTGCGACTGGTCGAGATCGGTGCGACCGGCGTGGAGCAGATCGACCCGCTGACCGCCACTGCGCTGCTGCACGGCCCCTTCGGCGATGCCGACGCCCTGCGCTTGCGCCGCATCCGTCGCCTCCTGCTGCAGGCCGCACCCGCCGAGGACTCCGCCGGCGAGCACGCCGACAGCCAGCAGTTGCTGGCGCGTGCACTGCTGCACTCGGACGTCCCCGGGCTGCCCGCCCCGGACGCTCGCGGCCGCACCGCCGCCCCGGTGCACCGGATCCGGGCCATGATCACCGCCGCCCGCGAGCACCGCGAGGGCAGCGCGGCCGAGGTCCTGTGGGCGGCCTGGGATGCCTCGGGCCTGGCCACAGGGTGGCGCGCCGCCGCTCTCGGTGCGCGCCACGGGTCCGAGGGTGCCCGTGCCCGCCTGGCCGGCAGCCGCCTTGACGCCCTGCTGGAGCTGTTCGCCGCCGCCGAGCGCCTCACCGACAGGCGACCCGGTGCCGGGCCCCTCGACCTGATCGAGCAGGTGCGCTCCCAGGCCGTGGTCGAGGACACTCTCGCGCCGTCGGCCGCTCCCCGGGGCAGCGTCGAGGTGCTCACCCCCGCCCAGATCGCCGGCCGGCACCGCGAGGCGGTGGTGCTGGCCCGCCTGCAGGAAGGCGTGTGGCCTGACCTGCGCCTGCGCTCCACCCTGCTGGGCGCCGTCGAGCTCTCCCTGCTGCCCGGAGGGCGCGCCGGCTCCCAGCTGCCGCAGGACCCGGAGGCCCTGCGCGCCGTGCAGCGCGAACAGGTGATCGCCGATGAGCTGCGCCTGGCGGTCAGCGCCCTGGGCCGTGCCCGCCGCCACGTCCTGGTCACCGCCGTCGAGGACGACGACCACACCCCGTCGGCCCTGTTCGACGTGCTGGAGGACATCGCCGAGGGCGACTGGCTCGACCTCGAGGCCCTGCGCGCGGACCCGGGGCCCGCCCCGGACCCCCGCCGCCTGGTGGCCGCCCTCAGGCGGGCGCTGCACCACCCCGACCCGGAACGCGCTCGAGACGCCGCCCTGGCCCTGGCGGCCCTCGGTGCGGCCGGGGCGCCCGGAGCCCAGCCGGAGCAGTGGTACCACCAGCAGCCCAGCTCCACCGCGCCGCTGCAGGAGCCCGGGGCGCCCATCCGCCTCTCGCCCTCCGCCCTCGAGCGCGCCCACGACTGTCCCCAGTCCTGGCTGATGGAGCGCGCCGGTGGCTCCCGCGGCTCCGGGCCGGCCCAGAGCATCGGCACCGCCCTGCACCGCCTGGCCCAGGACCATCCCCGCGGTGGGCAGGACCTCCTGGAGCAGCTGCACTCCCTGCTGCGGGACTTGCCCGGTGCCGACACCTGGTCCGGCCGCCGCCGCGTGCGGCGCGCGGAGGACGCCGCACAGCTGCTCGCCGCCCACCTGGCCGCCTCCCCGCCCCCGCTCGCCGTCGAGGCGCCCTTCGAGGTCGCACTGGGCCCGGTGCTGCTGCGCGGCACCGTGGACCGCATCGAGGGGGATACGGGAACCATCCGCGTGGTGGACCTCAAGACCGGCCGCGTCGCCAAGACCGCCAAGGCCACCGAGCAGGACCTGCAGCTGGCCGCCTACCAGGCGGCCGTGCGCGAGGGAGCGCTCGCCGATCAGCTGGGCCCCGATGCGCCCCGGCACCTCGCCGGTGCCCAGCTGGTGCACGTCGGCACCGGGGGCCGCACGGCCGCGGTGCGCACCCAGCAGGCGCTCACCCGCGCCGAGGACCCGGCCTGGTTCGACACCGTCGTGCGCCAGGTGGCCACCGACGTCTCCGGGGCCCGGGTGATCGCGCGCCTGAACTCCCACTGCACCCGCTGCGCGGTGCGCTCCTCCTGCCCCCTGCAGCCCGAGGGGGCGCAGCTGTGAACACCCCTCTGTCCGCCGCCCGCCTGGCAGCCCTGCTCGAGCAGCCGCCCCCCACCGCGGAGCAGACCGCCGTGATCGAGGCGCCCCTGGCCCCCATGCTGGTGGTGGCCGGGGCCGGCTCCGGCAAGACGGAGACCATGGCCTCCCGGGTGGTGTGGCTGATCGCGAACGCCCACGTGCAGCCCCGCCAGGTGCTGGGCCTGACCTTCACCCGCAAGGCCGCCCACGAGCTGTCGGCCCGCATCGCCGCCCGCCTGGGGGCGCTGGCCGACGCCCTGCGCGCCGAGGGACTGCCCCTGCCGCCCGGCCTCGAGCGCGGGGGCGACGACCTGGTGGGCCAGCGCCCCGTGGTCCACACCTACAACGGCTTCGCCCTGGACCTGGTGCGCGAGCACGCCCTCGCCCTCGGCGTGGACCCGGACCTCACCATGATGTCCACCTCCGCCTCCTGGCAGCTGGCCCACGGCATCGTCGAGTCCTGGGACGACTCCCTGGACGTGGAGGCCTCCCCGGCCACCCTCACCGCCGCCCTGATCTCCCTGACCTCCTCCCTCGCCGACCATCTCGTGACCCCCCAGCAGCTGCGCGAGCACCTCGAGCAGATCCGCGACCACCTCACGGGGATCCCGCTGCAGGTGCAGGGACGGCGCCGCACCACCCCGAAGAAGGTGGCCGCCGCGCTCGACTCGATCGAGACCAGGCTGGCCCTGGTCCCGCTGCTGGAGCGCTTCGCGGCGGTGCGCCGGGAGCGCGGCGCCCTCGACTTCGCCGACCAGGTGTCCCTGGCCGCCCGCATCGCCCGCGAGGTCCCCGCCGCCGGCCGCCTGGCACGGCGCATGCACCGCGTGGTGCTGCTGGACGAGTTCCAGGACACCTCCGTGGCACAGCTGCGGATGCTCACCGACCTGTTCGGGCCCGGCCACCCCGCCTGCGCGGTGGGCGACCCGCAGCAGGCGATCTACGGCTGGCGCGGCGCCTCGGCCGCTTCCCTGGCCGGCTTCGCCGAGGCCTTCGCGACCCAGCAGCAGCCCGTCGCCCAGCGCACCCTGTCCACCTCCTGGCGCAACGACCAGGCGGTGCTCGAGGTCGCC
This sequence comes from Brachybacterium sp. p3-SID957, assembly GCF_025144775.1. Lineage (NCBI taxonomy): Bacteria > Bacillati > Actinomycetota > Actinomycetes > Micrococcales > Dermabacteraceae > Brachybacterium > Brachybacterium sp. p3-SID957. The sequence continues at coordinate 22,444 of NZ_JALXKT010000042.1, forward strand.
AACCGCCTGGCCGGCCCGCTGCGGGCGGCAGGGGAGGGCATCACCATCCCGCAGCTCGAGGCACGACCCGGGGCCGGGGAGGGCGCGGTGGAGATCTGCGAGGCCGCCGACGAGCGCGCCGAGGCCCGCGCCGTCGCCGACTGGATCCAGCGCCGCCGCGCCGAGTCCCCCGCGGACGAGATGCCCAGCGCGGCCGTGCTGGTGCGGGCCCGCCGCCAGATCCCCGCCCTGGTCGAGGGACTGGAGGAGGCCGGGCTCGCGGTCGAGGTGGTGGGCTTGGGGGGCCTGCTGCACCGCCCCGAGGTGGCCGATGTGCGGGCCCTGCTGCAGTGCGCCCACGACCCCACCCGCGGGGATGCCCTGATGCGCCTGCTCACCGGGCCGCGGTTCCGCCTCGGCGCCCGCGACCTGGCCGTGCTGGGCAGGTGGCGGGACCGCCTCGCGCCCGGCCGCCGCTCCGGCGGCGACGAGGCCGAGGAGGTGTCCCTGGTGGACGCCGTCGACGACCTCCCGCCGGAGGGCTGGACCGACCCGGAGGGCCGCGTGCTCAGCACCGTCGGCCGGGGGCGGCTGCTCCAGGTGCAGGCCCTGCTGCGGAGCATCCGCCGGCTGCTGCCGCTGCCCCTGCCGGATCTCATCACCGCCGCCGTGCACGCCCTCGAGGTGGACCTGGCCCTGCTGGAGCAGGACAGCGGCGGGCGCGCCCTGGCGGACCTGGAGGCCCTGCGCGAACACGCCTCCTCCTTCGAGCGCACCGCCCAGCACGCGGGCCTGGCCGCCTACCTGGACCTGCTGGAGATCAGCGAGGACGAGGAGGCGGGCCTCGCCGTGACCGCCCCGCCCGAGCACACCCGTGACCCGCACGCCGTGACCGTGGTGACCATGCACTCCGCCAAGGGGCTGGAATGGGACCTGGTGGCGGTGGCCGGGCTCACCGAGGGCACCGTGCCCTCCTACGACCTGCGGCGGGCGCGCACGGACGAGACCGGCCGGGTGCGAGTGGCGGCCAGCGGCTGGCTGGGCCCCACCGCGACCGCCTCCGTGCCCACCGGGCTGCGCGGCGATGCGCACACCCTGCCCGAGCTCGCCTGGGCCCAGGCCGACACCCAGGTCGACGCCGAGGAGCTGATCGAGCAGTTCCAGTTCGACCAGGGCCAGGAGTCCCTGCGGGAGGACCGCCGGCTCATGTACGTGGCCGTCACCCGTGCGCGCCGGCGCCTGCTGCTCAGCTCCGCCGCCTGGCGCACCGGCCTTGCCACTGCCCGGCCCCGCTCCCGCTACCTCGCCGAGGTCGCCCCCCTGGTGCCCGAGCCGTTCCGCCGGCGGCAGGAGGTGCCCGAGCAGAACCCTCTTGACTTCGTGCAGCAGCAGGCCCCGTGGCCGCCCGCCCCCGGTCCCGCCGCGCAGAGGCGGGACCGTGCCGAGGGCCTGCTGCACGCCGCCCAGCACGAGGCGCCGGGCGTGCAGCTGCGCGACGAGCGCCTCGCCGAGACCGTGCGCCGCACCCTCGCGGACCTGCGCGACCAGCAGGCCCGGCCCGTCGTGCACTCCCCGCCGCGGCTGTCGGCCTCCCAGGTGGTGCGGCAGGCGCAGGACCCGACCGCCGCTGCCCAGGACCTGCTGCGCCCCCTGCCCCGACGCCCCTCCGCCGCGGCCCGCCGGGGCACCGCCTTCCATGCCTGGCTGGAGGGCCGCTACGAGGGCGCCGCTCTGCTGGACCTCGAGGACCTCGCGGAGCTGACCGAGGACCTGGTGGAGGAGACCGAGGGCAGCGAGGACGCCACCGCGCTGCGCGAGGCCTTCGCCGCCTCCGAATGGGCTGGGCGCACCCCGATCGCGGTGGAACAGCCGGTGCTGACCCGCGTGGGCGGCATCGCGGTGCGCGGCATCATCGACGCGGTCTTCGCCGACCCCGAGGGCACCGACGGCAGCGGCGATGCGGGGGGAGTGATCATCGTGGACTGGAAGACGGGCCGCACCCCCGCACCCTCACGCCTGCGGGACATGGCCCTGCAGCTGTCGCTGTACCGACTGGCCTGGCACGAGCGCACCGGGCTGCCGCTGGGACGGATCCGCACCGCCTTCCACTTCGTGCCCGACGGCACCACGCACGAGGTGCGGCGCCACCCCTCGGCGCAGACGATCGCGCAGATGCTGACGGGGAGGTGATCAGCCCTGCAGGCCGTCGTAGGTGCGCTCGGCCTCTTCGCGGGCCAGCTGCGCCAGATCCCGGTCGAGATCCTCGATCATGCCGCGGGCGTCCGAGACGATCGTCTCGTCGCCGGTGTCCAGGCCATGCAGCAGCCACTCCAGCACCGCGAACTCGCCCAGCGCCTGCGCCCGCTCCACCAGGCGCGGATGGCTCGCGGTGGGCAGCTCCTCGCGGTAGGCCGCGTACAGCTCGTCGAACAGCTCCGGCTCCAAGGTGGAGATCAGCCACGCCAGGTCCGAGGCGGGATCGGCCACCCGCGCGGAGGACCAGTCCTGCACCGCGCTGATCCGGTCCCCCGAGCCGAACAGGTTCTCCTCGCTCATGTCGCCGTGGACGAACTGCGGGGTGAAGTCCCACAGCTCCTCATCGGCCAGCAGGTGCTCCCAGCGCTGCGCCACGGCCGCGGGAAGGTGACCGCCCCCCTGGGCACGGCGCAGGTGCTCGGCGTGCTGGGCGCGCAGCGCGGGGGCGGTGAACGACTCCACCCCCGCGGCCTCCGCCGCGTAGCGGGGAACGGTGTGGATGCGGGCGATGACCATGCCCAGGGAGCGTGCCAGGGCCGGGGAGGAGGTGAGGTCCTCCAGCATCAGGGGACGCCCGGCCGGGGCCTGGCTGATCACCGCCCGGCCGCCCTCGGGCAGCTTCACGAAGCCCAGTACCGGGGGGACCACTCCGCGCAGGGGGGAGCCGGTGAGCGCGTCGGCCACCCGCAGGTCCTTCTCCAGGCGCAGCCCGGCCGCGGTCGAGGCGGGGGAGGAGACCACCACGCGACGGGCGTCCTCACCGACCACGCCGGCCACGTCGAGATCCTCGGCCGGGGTGGCGATCGGGGTGGTCCGCACCGGGACCAGCCCGGGGACCGCCGCCGCGGCGAGCGCTGCGAGGGAGTAGGAGTTGCGATGCACGAGCCCACCGTACCTGCCGGTGCTGCTCGATCCCCGTAGGCTTCGAGCATGGCGAGAGTTCGTGGACCGCACCTGCGCACACCCCTGACCCTGCTGGAGTCCGATCGGGAGGCGCTGCTGCGCATCGAGCCCGAGGTGCTCGCGCCCGGGGACGATGCCCGCTACCTCGTCACCCGCGCCGGCGCCGCCGCTGTCACCGAGGCGGAGGACGGCAGCGTCGGCCTGCTGCTGGAGAGCGAGGACCCGCGTGCCGGGACCCACCAGCCCCTGGTCTTCCTGGGGCGGAGGGAGGGGCTGCGGGTGCTCGCCGTGGAGATCCCCGAGCCCAGCCCCGAGCTCGACGACCCCGGGCGCGACCTGCGCGACCTTCGCCATGTGGCCGACCAGCTGGTCCCGGCCGACGCCGACCTGGCGCTCGCGGCCGTGGCGATGGGCTCCTGGCACCGGGCGACGCGGCACTGCCCGGCCTGCGGGGAGCTGCTGGAGGCAGAGGCCGGAGGCTGGGTGCTGCGCTGCCGTGAGGACGGCAGCGAGCACTTCCCCCGCACCGACGCCGCCGTGATCATGGGCGTGCGCGATGAGCGCGACCGGCTGCTGCTGGCACGCAACGCCCACTTCCGGGGCCGTTTCCACTCGGTGCTGGCGGGGTTCGTGGAACCGGGGGAGACCCTCGAGGGCGCCGTGGTGCGGGAGGTCGCTGAGGAGGTGGGGCTGCACGTGCACACCGTGGAGTACGTGGGCAGCCAGCCCTGGCCCTTCCCGCGCTCCCTGATGCTCGGCTACCGCGTTTGGGCCGACGGCACCCCCTCCCTGGTGCTGCAGGAGGACGAGATCGCCGAGGCCCGCTGGTTCACCCGCGAGCAGCTGCGCGAGGAGCTCGCCGCCGAGCGGATCGAACTGCCCGGCAGCTCCTCTCTGGGACGCGCACTGATCGACGACTGGCTGACGCAGGAGGGATGAGACCGGGCCCTCCGCGCGGCGCGTCCACACGGATGCCCGCCTGTCACAGCTCGCTGGCAGACTGGGGACGATGACCGACCAGCCCGCCCCCGTCCCTGAACCCAGTGCCGAGGACATCCTCGCTGCGCTCGACCCCGAGCAGCGCGAGGTCGCCAGCAGCTTCGGCACCCCGCTGTGCGTGCTGGCCGGTGCCGGCACCGGGAAGACCCGCGCCATTACCCACCGCATCGCCTACGGGGTGGCCACCGGGCAGCTGAACCCCCGGCACGTGCTGGCCGTCACCTTCACCTCGAAGGCCGCCGCGGAGATGCGCTCACGGCTGCGGGACCTGGGGGTGCCCGCAGTGCAGGCCCGCACCTTCCACGCCGCCGCCCTGCGGCAGCTGCGCCACTTCTGGCCGCGTGTGGTGGGCGGCCCCATGCCCGAGATCATGCCGAACAAGTTCGCCGGGGTGGGGGAGGCCTGTCGGCGGCTGCACATGAGCGTGGACCGGGCGGCGCTGCGCGACATCGTCGCCGAGGTCGAGTGGTCCCGCGTCACCATGCTCACCCCGGAGAGCTACCCCGAGGCCGCCGCGCGATCCCGCCGCCCCGGGGTGGCCGGCTTCGACTCCCGCTCCATCTCCCGCATCCTCACGCAGTACGAGGAGGTCAAGAAGGAGCGCGGCGTCATCGACTTCGAGGACGTGCTGCTGCACATGGTGGGCTTCCTCAGCGAGCGGGCGGACGTCGCCCGTGAGGTGCGCGCCCAGTACCGCCACTTCGTGGTGGACGAGTACCAGGACGTCTCCGCTCTCCAGCACGCGCTGCTGCGCCTGTGGCTGGGCACCTCCGACGACCTGTGCGTGGTGGGCGATGCCGCCCAGACCATCTACACCTTCGCCGGCGCCCGGGCCTCCTACCTGCTGGACTTCCCCCGCGAGTTCAAGCGCGCCCGCACCATCCGGCTGGAGCGCAACTACCGCTCCACCCCCCAGATCGTGCGCATGGCCAACACCGTGCTGGACGGCGCCCAGGGCCGCACCCGGCAGCACCGCCTGACCCTGGCCTCCCAGCGCGAGGACGGCCCGCCGCCGCTGATCGAGTCCTTCTCCGACGACCAGGCCGAGGCCGAGGGCATCGCCGCCCGCATCGCGGAGCTGATCGAGCAGGGCCGCCCCGGTGCCCCGGTCACCGCCGCGGACGTGGCCGTGCTGTTCCGCACCAACAGCCAGTCGGAGGCCTTCGAGCAGGCCCTCACCGGGCGTGGCATCGGCTACCTGGTGCGCGGCGGGGAGCGCTTCTTCGAGCGCCAGGAGGTGCGCCGGGCGATGGTGGCGCTGCGCGCCGCGGCCCGCGTGGAGCAGATCGAACCGCTGCAGGCGGTGCGCGACGTCCTCTCCCAGCAGGGCTGGCGGCCCGAGGCCCCCGAGTCCACCGGTGCGGTGCGGGACCGCTGGGACTCGCTGAACGCCCTGGTGGGCCTGGCGCAGACGGTCCTTGCCCGGCCCGGTGCGGGCATCGAGGACGTGGTGGGCGAGCTCGAGGAGCGCGCTGAGGCGCAGTCCGCACCCGTGGTGGAGGGCGTCACCCTCGCCTCCGTGCACGCCGCCAAGGGCCTGGAATGGCCGGTGGTGTTCGTGGCGGGGGCCAGCGACGGCCTGCTGCCGATCTCCATGGCGAAGACACCGTCCGAGGTCGAGGAGGAGCGGCGCCTGTTCTACGTGGCCCTCACGCGGGCCCGTGACCTGCTCACCGTCACCTGGTCGGCGGCGCGGAACCCGGGCGCCCGGGGATCGCGCAAGCCCTCCCGCTTCCTGGACGGCGTGCTGGACCACCCCTCCGCCAAGGGTGGGGGAGCGGGGGCGAGCCCGCGCCGCACCGGGCGCCGCAGCGCCACCGTGTACTCCGAGTGCCGCTCGTGCGGGGGAGCCCTCACGGGGACCCGGGAGCAGCGCATCGGTCGGCACGCCGGCTGCCCACCCACCGCGAGCGAGCAGGTGATGGACGCGCTGCGCGCCTGGCGCCTGGAGCAGTCCCGCGCCACGGGCGCCCCTGCCTACACCGTGTTCACCGACGCCACCCTTGAGGCCCTCGCCGAACGGATGCCCCGCACCGAGCAGGAGCTGCTGGGCGTGCCCGGCATCGGTCCCGCCAAGCTCGAGAGGTACGGCCAGCAGGTGCTGGAGCTGCTGGCGGAGCAGTAGAACCGCAGGTCAAAAAAAGATGTGACGGGGTGTGGGGGCCATGTAGACTCACGCTCGTCAATCGTCCACGTCGTGGTCCGGGACACCGGGGCATGCGCACAGGAGAGGAGGTGTCGCCATGATCGGCAATCAGTTCGAAGCGGTCGGTGGTGCCCTTCTTCGCGCACCCCACCCACTGCGCCTGCGGGGCTATGCCCCGACGGTGTCGTCGCTGAGCTGACGAGGCTCTCGCCTCGCGGTGAGGGCGGCACCGGCGCCTCCCTCCCTTCGCCCCCACGGGCCGTTCCACGACGATCTTCGAAGCAGCGAGACGATGACTTCTTCTTCCACCCTCGCCGGCCTGCTGCCGGTCTCGACCGCGCACACCGCTGCGGTCACCAGCCTGCCCTGCCACGACCCGGAGGCCGCCGATCTGTTCTTCGCCGAACGCCCGGCGGAGCTCGAGCGGGCCAAGGCGCTGTGCTCGGGCTGCCCTCTGCGTGAGGCCTGCCTCGAGGGCGCACTCCAGCGCGGTGAGCCCTGGGGTGTGTGGGGCGGTCAGATACTCGAAGCCGGCCGCGTCATCGCCGTGAAGCGAGGACGGGGCCGGCCTCGGAAGAGCGCCGCGTGAGCGGTGCGCTCTCGGTGGGCGCTCAGGCCTTGCCGAGGATGCGGTTGAGCTTGGTGCCGCACTCGGGGCACACGGCCTTGGCCATGCGGCGGCCGTTGGAGACGACCACGTTCCCCTCGGCCTCGCGCTTCTCGCGGCACTTCACGCAGTAGAACTCTCCGGCGTAGGTCTCGTCGGCCATGTCGGCTCCTCGTTCTTATTGTCGGGTTCGGGCTGTCGGCTCACTGTAACGCCGTGCCGGGACGGGAACGAGTCGAGAACGGATCTCATGCCGTTCTCGTGCCGGGCGGTGCGGCGCACGCTTCGGGCTGG
>NZ_JALXKT010000043.1:0-27262 GCF_025144775.1 Brachybacterium sp. p3-SID957
GTGGGGGTGCGCCCTTCCTGGATCAGGACTCAGGGGTCAGGGCGCTTGACGCGCTGGCTGTCCTGGTTCCCTCAGATGCTGCTCAGACGCGGTCGTCGCGACCGGTCTGCACATCGACCTCCTCGTGACCCACCTGCTCGGTGACGGTCTCGGTGTCGGTGACGGTGCGCTTGCCGAGGTTGACGTCCTCCGTGGCGACGGTCTCCTTGCTGACGACGGGGCGCTCCTCGTGGAGGGTCACCTCAGTCTCGTCCTCACCGAGGCGGCCGCCACGATCCTCGCCGGTGGCGGGGGTGCGCTCGACGACCAGCTCCTCGCGCTGGACGGGAACCTCCACCTGCTCGGTGTCGGTGACCACGTACTTGCGCAGGCGCGCCTTGCCGGCCTCACGGCGCTCGGTGCCGACGTTCAGCTTCTCCTCGTGGAGGGTCACGCCGTCGTCGTCACGGCGGTCGAGGTCGCGGTCCACGCCGTCGCGTCGGTCGCGGTCCAGATCGCGGTCACGGTCCACGCCGGCCCCAGCGGCACCGACGCCGGCGCCAGCAGCGCCCACGCCCGTCCCGGTGCGGTCATCGACGGTGCCACCGGTGCGGTCACCTGCATCGAGGTGGCCGTCGCGGGAGGGATCCTGGACGCCGTAGTAGCGGTAGAGCTCGGCCTCCTGCTCCTGAGAGATCTCGCCGTCCTCCGCGATGTTCGGAGCGTCCTTGATGAACTTCTTCTCGTACGGGACGCGGATCTCACCGTCGGTGAACTGAGCGTCCGCCAGGGGGATGAAGGTCTCGTTGGTCCCGAACAGGCCGGTGTTGACCGTCACCCACGACGGGTCCTGCCCCTCGTTGGTCACGTACACCTGGCCGACGGAGCCGACCTTGTCGCCGGTGGAGTCGACAACGATTGCGCGCTGCAGGTCTCGGATGTTGCCCTGAAAAGTCATGTGCATACCTCTCTCATACAGCTGTCAGATCCGAGGACGGTCGCGATGGAACACGACCGCGGATCCGTGGATCTGCTGACCCAGTGACCGTAACCCAGGTCACGTGCCACCTGCCAAGAACCGGTGCTAACGGTCGGTCGGTCCGTTCATCCGTGCAGGCAGGAGGCATATCAGGCGTCCGTTCGTGAACTGCGGATGGGAGTGCTCTCAGAATCCGCGCCCGCCCAACCGGCCATGCCTACGCTGGATTGATCAGCGAACCGGGTGGCCAGTGCGATCAGCACGGTGGCGCCCGGGCCACCTCCAGGAACGGAGAACCCCCATGACCATCACCAGCCGCCGCTTGGTCCGCTCCGCCGCCGGGGCCGCCTTCGTCCTGGCCCTGGCGGTCGGATGCGGCTCCGACACCGAGGGCCCCGCCCAGCCCGATCAGCCGACCCAGGAACAGGACGCAGGGGAGGGCAGCGGCGCATCCGACGGTGGCGGATCCTCTGATGGAGGTGCCTTCGATGACGGTGGCGCCACCTCCGACGACGGCGCGGCCGCATCCGACGGCGGCGGTTCCGCAGCGGGCTCCGAGCTCCCGGCCGATGCCGACCTGGCCTCGACCGAGCTGCCCATCCCCGCGGAGGACGCCGTGCAGCGCGCCCTGGACGCCGCCGGGGGAGGGGACGTCCACTCGATCACCATCGACCACGACCGCCGCAACGGCTGGGAGTGGGAGATCGAGATCCGCAACGATGCCCAGGAGCACGCCATCGAGCTCAGCGCCATCAGCGGAGAGATCATCGAGCACGAGCGCGACCAGGACGACGACGGCGAGCCCGCCGTCGACATCGCCGATCCGATGCCGTACGCCGAGGCCATCGAACTAGCCCTGGGAGCACAGGACGGCCGAGTCTCCGGCTGGTCGCTGGAGTCCGATGACGACCGGATCCACTACACCGTCGACATCGTCCCGGACGGCTCGAACGACGACGTGGACGTCGAGGTCGACGTGGAGACCCAGGACGTGCGGATCGACGACTGAGCGCTCAGCGCTCCGCGATCATGGGCTGCCCGTCCTCACCGCGGTGCATGACCTCGCGGCCGGCCTGCCACACGCGCAGCGTCCGCTGGCGCAGGTCCAGCGGGTCACCGTCCCACAGCACCAGGTCTGCATCCTTGCCCACCTCCAACGAACCCAGCCGGTCACCCAGACCGAGCACCTCGGCAGGGTTCACGGTGATCGCGCGCAGAGCATCGGAGGGGTCCATGCCGTCCTTCACTGCCAGGGCAGCCTGGTGCACGAGGAAGTCGATCGGCACCACGGGATGGTCGGTGATTAGGGATACCTTCACCCCGGCCCGCGCCAGGATGCCCGGGGCGCGGGTGGTGCGGTGGCGCACCTCCACCTTGGAGCGGGAGACGATCAGGGGTCCGTACAGCACGGGCACCCCGGCCCTCGCGATGCGATCGGCGATCAGGTACGACTCCGTGCCGTGGTCGAGCACCAGCTCGTAGCCGAACTCCTCGGCGATGCGCAGGGCGGTCGCGATGTCGTCGGCCCGGTGCGCGTGCTGTCGCCATGGGATCTCGCGGGCCAGCACCCGTGCCAGAGCCTCCGACACCAGGTCGCTGTCGCGCTCGGCCGGGTCCTTCGCACTCCAGGCGCGGGCCTTCGCGAAGGCCTTGCGGATGGTCAGCGCGACCCCGAGGCGCGTGGACGGAGTGGCGCTGCGCTCGCCGTACACGCGCTTGGGGTTCTCACCCAGGGCGGCCTTCAGCCCGGAGGGCTCGCGCAGCACCATGTCGTCCACCACGCGGCCGTGGGTGCGGATCGCCACGGCCAGGCCCCCGATCGGGTTGCCCGAACCGGGGTTGACGTTCACAGCGGTCACCCCGCCGGCGATGGCGTCGTCGAAGCCCACCTCCATCGGGTTGATCGCATCGATGGCGCGCACCGCGGCCATCACCGGGTCGGTCATCTCATTGGTGTCGTTGCCGGCCCAGCCCTCACCCTCCTCGTGCACGCCCAGGTGCACGTGAGCGTCGATGAACCCGGGCAGCAGCCATGCGCCGTCGGCGTCCACCACCTCGGCGTCGCCGGGGACGTCCACGTCGGGGCCGAGCGCGGTGATCACCCCGTCCCGCACCAGGACGGTGCCGTCGAAGGGATCGTCGGTGACGGGCTGGACATGGGCGTGGGTGATCGCAAGGGTCGTCATGGGCCGACCCTCGCCCCCCGCGGGCGGCGCGTCAAACCGGGTCCCACTACTCTGAAGCGCATGAATGAGATCCATGGCACAGATGATTCAGGTGGCGCGGGCGTCGGCGCGGACGTGCGCGTCAGCTCCGATGCCCCGCGGGGTGTGAGGATCCCTCCCGGCTGGACCGGCTCGGTGATGGACCTCGATGCCCGCTCCACCCCCGGCTTCCAGGGCGACAAGCAGGACGGTGAGGATCGCCTGGCCGCGCTCGACGAGCGCCTCGACGACCTCCAGGAGCGGCTCTACGCGGCCAGTCGTCCCACCGGGGAGGGCCGCAGTGTGCTGCTGGTGGTGCAGGGAATGGACACCTCCGGCAAGGGCGGCATCATGCGCCACGTGGTCGGCTCGGTGGACCCCCAGGGTGTGGACATCAGCGCCTTCAAGGCACCCACGGACGAGGAGAAGAAGCACGACTTCCTGTGGCGGATCAGGCCGCACGCCCCGGCCCCCGGAATGATCGGCGTGTTCGACCGCTCCCACTATGAGGACGTGCTGATCCACCGGGTGCACGGCTGGGCTGACGAGCGGGAGATCCAGGGCCGCTACCGTGCGATCAACGAGTTCGAGCAGGAGCTGACCGAGGCCGGCACCACCGTGATCAAGGTGATGCTGCACATCTCCGCCCAGGAGCAGGGCGAACGGCTGATGGAGCGGCTGGAGCGCCCGGACAAGCACTGGAAGTTCAACCCCGGCGACCTCGACGAGCGAGTCCACTGGCCCGCCTACATGGAGGCCTACGACCGGGCGCTCGCCGCCACCTCCACCGACCACGCCCCGTGGACCGTGGTGCCGGCGGACCGCAAGTGGTACGCGCGGATCGCCGTCCAGCAGCTGCTGCTGGACGCGCTGGAGGCGATCGATCCGCAGTGGCCCGCCGCGGACTTCGACGTGGACGAGCAGGTGGAGCGACTGCGCGCCACGATGGAGTGAGCGAGCCGCGGGCCGACGGGAGGCTCCGCGGTCCGATGCCGTCGACCGGTTGCCCATCCGTGCGTCTCAGGTCCGTCCTTGTGGTTCCCAGGCAGGCGCGTGAGGATGGGGACATGGCTGCTATCACTTTCCAGAACAATCCCGTCTCCACGGTCGGCGAGCTGCCGCAGAAGGGATCATCGGCACCCCAGTTCGATCTGGTCGGCACGGACATGGGTCCTGTCACCAGCGGCGACTTCGCCGGCAAGCGCGTGGTGCTGAACATCTTCCCTTCCGTGGACACCGGCACCTGCGCCATGAGCGTGCGCCGCTTCAACGAGCTCGCCGCGGGGCTGGAGAACACCACCGTGCTGTGCGTCTCCCGTGACCTGCCCTTCGCCCAGGAGCGCTTCTGCGGTGCCGAGGGCATCGAGAACGTGGTCAGTGCCTCCGCCTTCCGCTCCACCTTCGGTGAGGACTACGGGGTGACCATGTCCGACGGTCCCCTGGCGGGTCTGCTCTCGCGTGCTGTCGTGGTGGTCGACGCCGACGGCACGGTCCTGTACACCGAGCAGGTGCCCGAGATCGCCGACGAGCCCGACTACGAGGCGGCCCTCGCGGCGCTGCGCTGACGCGCTTCGAATGACCGCCTCGCGCACCCGCCCCCGGAATCCTCCTGGGGCGGGTGCGCGATCTCGTCGATGACGACGGCCCCGGCGAGCACGACTTCCGCGTGCTCACCGACAGGCTCTGGCCCCGCGGGGTGAGGAAGGATCGACTCGCCCTGGACCTCTGGGCTGCGCGGCATCATCGTGGCGGTTGCCCTGGTGGCGCTGGTGCGTCAGGTGCTCTGATCCGCGGCGAGGAAGGGCAGCACGTGCTTCAGCACGGGTCCGGCCGGGGCCAGCGTTCCTCCGTGGTCGCGTCCCTCCAGCGGCACGAACTGCGCGCGCGGCATCACGGCCGCCGCCTGCCGGGACTCCTCGAACCGCGGGTGGTCCTCGGTGCCGGCCATCCACAGTGCCGGCACCTCGCACTGCGCGAGCTGCTCGGCGGGGATCCCCGGGGTGGCGTCGGTCGCGGCCAGCAGGGCGGCGATCGCCTGGTGATCAGCGGTCAGAAACGCGGCGCGGGTGGCGCGGGCGCGCCTGTCCTCCACCTGCGGTCCGAGCCCCTGACGGGTGCAGAACTCCTCCATGCCGCCGGAGGCCACCGACTCGATCACCCCGGGGAAGAACACCTCGTCCACCGCTCCGTGCTGAGCGGAGGCGGACCCGCCCAGGCTCACCAGGCGCGACACCCGCTGCGGGTGGCGCACTGCGGTGCTCACGCCGATGCGGGCACCCAGGGAGTAGCCCAGCAGGGATGCCGCCTCCAGGCCCTCCGCGTCCAGCACCGCCAGCAGGTCCGAGACGAAGCGCTCCTGCGTGTAGGCATCGGCACTGTGCGGGGCGTCGGAGCTGCCGTGGCCCCGCAGATCCACCCGGATCACCGTGTGGTGCTCGGCCAGCGGCTCCAGATAGCCCAGTCCTCGCCAGATGGCGCGGCTGAGCACGGAGCCGTGCAGGAGCACCACGGCAGGGCCGGTGCCGGAGACGTCGTAGCGCAGGTCGATGCCGTCCGACGGTGCGGTGATCACGGGCATGGGTGCTCCTTGCTCCCGGCGGGGGCGGCGTGCAGGCTCGAACAGCAGCGGCCGATCATCGCGAGGATGACCGGCCGCTGCCGTGCGTGCACGTCTCGATCGTGCTGGGCTCGTCTCAGAGCGCCAGGGCGATCTCGTCGAGGATGGCGTTGAAGGTGGCCGAGGGTCGCATCACGCGTGCAGTCTTCTCCTGATCCGGACGGTAGTAGCCGCCGATGTCGGCCGGGGAGCCCTGCACGGCCAGCAGCTCCTCGGCGATCGTCTGCTCGGCCTCGCTGAACTTCGCGGCCAGCGGGCCGAACGCCTCGGCCAGCTCGGCGTCCTCGGTCTGCTTGGCCAGTTCCTGCGCCCAGTACAGGGCCAGGTAGAAGTGGCTGCCGCGGTTGTCGATGCTGCCCAGCTTGCGCTGCGGGGACTTGCCCTCCTCCAGCAGGGTGGCGGTGGCGCGGTCCAGGGCGTCGGCCAGCACCTCGGCGCGAGCGTTGTCGGCGGTGCGGGAGAGGTGGCGCAGGGACTCGGCCAGGGCCAGGAACTCGCCCAGGGAGTCCCAGCGCAGGTAGTTCTCCTCCACCAGCTGCTGGACGTGCTTGGGGGCGGAGCCACCGGCACCCGTCTCGAACAGGCCGCCGCCGTTCATCAGCGGCACCACCGAGAGCATCTTGGCGCTGGTGCCCAGCTCCATGATCGGGAACAGGTCGGTCAGGTAGTCACGCAGCACGTTTCCCGTCACCGAGATGGTGTCCTCGCCGCGGCGCACCCGCTCCAGGGTGTGCTTGGTGGCCTCGACGGGGGAGAGGATGCGGATGTCCAGGCCCTCGGTGTCCTCCTCGGCCAGGCAGGCCTCGACCTTGGCGATCAGGTTGCGGTCGTGGGCGCGCTCCGGGTCCAGCCAGAACACGGCCGGCATGCCGGAGAGGCGGGAGCGGCGCACGGCCAGCTGCACCCAGTCGCGGATCGGGGCGTCCTTGGCCTGGCAGGCGCGGAACACGTCCCCGGCCTGGACCTCGTGGCTCATCAGTACGGAGCCGCTCGCATCACGCACCTCGACGTGACCGGGGGAGGGGATCTCGAAGGTCTTGTCGTGGGAGCCGTACTCCTCGGCCTTCTGCGCCATCAGGCCCACGTTCGGCACGGTGCCCATGGTGGTGGGGTCGAAGGCGCCGTTGGCCTTGCAGTCCTCGACCACCGCGTCGTACACGCCGGCGTAGGAGGAGTCGGGGATGACCGCCAGGGTGTCGGCCTCCTCGCCGTCCGGGCCCCACATGTGGCCGGAGGTGCGGATCATCGCGGGCATGGAGGCGTCGATGATGACGTCGCTGGGCACGTGCAGGTTGGAGATGCCCTTGTCCGAGTTGACCATCGCCAGGGCGGGGCCGTCGGCGAGATCCTGCTCGATGGCCTTCTTCACGCCCTCCTGGGTCTGGGCGTCCAGCTCCTGGACACCGGCGAGGATGCCGCCCAGGCCGTTGTCGGGGGACAGACCCGCGGCCTTCAGCTGCTCGCCGTGCTGCGCGAAGAGAGTGGGGAAGAAGGCCCGCACGGCGTGCCCGAAGATGATCGGATCCGACACCTTCATCATGGTGGCCTTCATGTGCAGGGAGAACAGCACGCCCTGCTCCTTCGCCGCCGCGACCTGCTCGCGCAGGAAGGCGTCCAGCGCCTCGGCGCGCATCACGGTGGAGTCCACGACCTCGCCGTCCAGCACCGGGAACGGTGCCTTCAGGACGGTCTCTGCGCCGTCGGCGCCGATGTGCACGATGGACAGCTCTCCGGGGCCCTCGATCACCACGGACTGCTCGTTGTGGCGGAAGTCGTCGTCGCCCATGGTGGCCACGGAGGTCTTCGAGTCCGCGCTCCACTCGCCCATGCGGTGGGGGTGCTTGCGGGCGAAGCTCTTGACGGCCTCGGGGGCGCGACGATCGGAGTTGCCCTCGCGCAGCACCGGGTTCACGGCCGAGCCCTTGACGGAGTCGTAGCGTGCGCGGGTGTCCTTCTCCTGATCGGTGGAGGGGGACTCGGGGTAGTCCGGCAGGTTCACGCCCTGGGACTGCAGCTCGGCGATCGCGGCCTTCAGCTGCGGCACCGAGGCGGAGATGTTGGGCAGCTTGATGATGTTGGCCTCGGGGGTCTTGGCAAGCTGGCCCAGCTCGGCGAGGGCATCGTCGACCTGCTGGTCCTGGGGCAGGACGTCGCCGAAGGCGGCCAGGATGCGACCGGCCAGGGAGATGTCGCGGGTGGTGACGTCGATCCCGGCGGTGGTGGAGAAGGCCTCGAGGATCGGCAGGAACGATGCGGTGGCCAGCATCGGTGCTTCGTCGGTGTGGGTGTAGATGATGCGCGCCATGGTTCGCGGGGCTCCCTCGGTTCGGTGCGGCAACTGTCTTGACGTCAAGACTATCGGCTGGGGGTGTCGGCCGCCCGGGGGCCGACGCCGCCCACCGTACGGGATGCGAGGGGGATCCCGCCCTCCGGTGCATGGAGGCCGGAGGGCGGGACCGGGTCACCACATGCCGGCCAGCCCTCCGAGCTGGTAGATCGCCAGGCCGATGACCACCAGGGTGATCATCGCGCCCAGCACGTTGGCGACCACGCCGTTGGCGTGCTTGCCCAGCAGCCGGCGGTTGTTCATGGTGATCAGCAGGAACACCGCGATGATCGGCAGCAGCAGGCCATTGGCGGCCTGCGCGATGATGATGATGGAGACCGGTTCGAAGCCGGTCAGCGCGATGAGCGCACCGATCGCCAGCACCGCGATCCACACGATCCGGAAGCTCCAGGACTTCATGTCGGTGCTCACTCCCAGCACACCGCAGATGGCGTAGGCGGCCCCCAGTGGACCTGCCAGCGCCGAGGTGAAGCCGGCGCAGAACAGGCCCAGGGCGAACACCCAGCCGGCGGCATCGCCCAGCAGGGGCTCCAGGGCTCGGGCCAGGTCCGTGCCGGTCTCGGCGGTGATGCCCTTGAGGAACA
The DNA here is from genome assembly GCF_025144775.1 of Brachybacterium sp. p3-SID957. Lineage (NCBI taxonomy): Bacteria > Bacillati > Actinomycetota > Actinomycetes > Micrococcales > Dermabacteraceae > Brachybacterium > Brachybacterium sp. p3-SID957. The sequence goes on from NZ_JALXKT010000043.1 coordinate 8,711, forward strand.
TGCCGCCGAAGGCAGTGGCCATCACCGCGAGAGTGATGATGCCGCCCAGCGTGATCGAGGAGACGGTGTCCACGCGGGCCTCACGGATCGCCTTGTTCTCCTCCATCTCGCCCCAGTTCTCCTGGACCAGGGAGGCGTGCAGGAACACGTTGTAGGGAACCACCGTGGTGCCGATCAGCGCGATCGTGGTGAGGGCGGCGCCCGCGGGGATCGAGGGGACGAACATCCCCTTCAGCACCTCGCCGAACGGGGGCTGGACCACGAAGGCGGTGGCCACGAACAGCAGGGCGAGGATCACCGCCATCGCCATCAGCACCTTCTCGACCACCTTGTAGCTGCCGGTCACCAGCAGCCCGAAGATGGCCAGGATGATCAGGGCGATGATGATGCGGATGTCGATCGGCAGCACCGAGGACACGGCCAGGGCGGTGCCCGTGGTGTCACCGCCGGCGTAGGCGGCGCCGCCGATGCCGATCGCCGCGACCACCAGGATCACCATCAGCACCTTGGCGATCGGGTTCTCGAAGGTGCGGCGCATCGCCTCGCCCAGCCCGATCCGCCCGCCGATCCCCAGGCGCGATGCCATCTCCTGCAGCACGATGGTGGCGACGATCGAGAACACCACCGCCCAGGCCAGGGCGAAGCCGTAGCTCGCACCGGTGACGATCGCCGTGGTCAGGGTGCCCGGCCCGATGAACGAGGCCGCGATGATCAGGCCCGGACCGAACAGTGATCCCTTGCGCTTGCCGGTGCGGGGCCGGTCGTCCACGTCGGTGCCTGCGGCCTCGCGGGGCGCCCCGTCAGCATTCGGGCTGTCGTGGCCGGCAGGGGTCGGCTGGACTGCGCTCATGGTGGCTCCTCAGGTCGATGTGCACCCCACGGCGGGGTGCGTGATCCACGACACTACCGGGGGCTGTGCTCGGAACGGGAGAGCGCGGGGATCGTTACTGATCGGTGATCGGTGATCGGTGATCGGTCGATGGGATGGCCGTACCGGATGGTGGGCGCCGCGTATCGCACGGCGGACCCGTTGTGAGGGGCAGAACGACGTCGATAGGCTCGCGGTGGACCGAGCGCGCCCTCAGCAGCGCAGGTCTCCCACGCATCACCCCGACCCCAGGAGGGACTTCATGTTCACGCGATCCATCGATGACGTCGAGAAGGTCGAGTGGGGCAGCGGCACCAGCCAGCGCATCCTCACCGCCAAGGACAACATGGGCTTCGCCGTGGCCCACACCGTGGTGCGCAAGGGCACCAGCTCGCCGCTGGAGTACCGCAACCACCTCGAGGCCTGCTACTGCATCGGCGGCTCCGGCACCGTGTGGAACGCCGATCGCACCGAGCGCTACGACATCACCCCCGGCGTGATCTATGTGCTCGACGAGCACGACCCGCACCACCTGGAGGCCTCCGAGCACGAGGACCTGATCCTGGTCTCGATCTTCAACCCGCCGATCACGGGCGATGAGCAGCACACCCTGACCGAGGGCGGCTTCTCCAGCTACTGATCGAGCTGGCCTGGCGCAGGGCGGTCACCCCGAGCAGGGGTGGCCGCCCTCTCGCACGGGGCTCCTGGAGGCACCTGTTCAGGGCTCCCTGCATCCACACCGCATGGCACGATCACACCGCTCGGCACGATCACACCTCACAGCACGATCAAGGTGACTGCCATCAGCGCCATTCCCGCGATCAGCGAGTAGATCACCGTGTGGTGCTCCCCGGTCTCCTCGGCGGCCGGCAGCAGCTCGTCAAGGGACACGAACACCATCACCCCCGCCACGCCCGCGAGCACCGCCCCCATCGCCGGTCCCTCCAGCAGCGGTGACAGCAGAAGGTAGCCGACCACGGCGCCGGCGGGCTCGGCCAGCCCCGTCATGGTGGCCAGCCAGAACGCCTTGGCCCTCGAGCCCGTGGCCCGATGCACGGGAACCGCGACCGCCAGACCCTCGGGGATGTTGTGCAGGGCGATCGCAGCGACCACCGGGATCGCGATCTCCGGGGCCTGCAGGGCCGCCACGAAGGTAGCGAAGCCCTCGGGCACGTTGTGCAGCGCCAGCACCATCGCCATCACCGTGCCGGTGCGCAGCAGTCGTGCCCGCAGGGCCCTGTCGGCCGCCTGCTCCGCCGGTTCTCGTGAAGGACCGTGCACGTCCGCGTGATCGACCCGGCCCGAGAACTCGTGCGGGTTGACCGGCTCCGGCACCAGCCGGTCCAGCAGGGCGATCAGTGCGATGCCGCCGAAGAACGCGGCGACGGCGAGCGCCGAGCCCCGGCCGGTGGGCGAGCCGTCGGCGCTGTCCGAGAGCGCCGCCGCCCCCTCGGGCAGCAGCTCCATGAAGGACACGTACAGCATCACCCCGGCGGAGAGCCCGAGCCCTCCGGCGAGCGTCCGGGCGGAGGTGCCGCGTCCCAGCACCCCCAGCGCCGCACCGATGCTGGTGGCGCCACCGGCGACGAGGGTGAGCAGGAAGGCGACGAGCACAGGCACGACCATAGACTGTTCGCATGCCGATCCTCACCACCGTCGACCTGCGTGCCCGCACCCTCACCGCAGCCGAGCTGACCGCGGCACTGCCGCGCGCCGAGCTCGACGTGGAGGCCGCTGCCGCGGCCGTGCGCCCCGTGGTCGAGGACGTCAAGGAGCGGGGCGCCGCCGCCGTGCGTGACGCCTCCGAGCGCTTCGACGGGATCCGGCCGGAGCACCTGCGCGTGCCGCAGGCCGAGCTGGAGCGGGCGCTGGCCGGGCTCGACCCCGCCATCCGGGCTGCGCTCGAGGAGTCCGCCGCACGCGTGAGGCGGGTCGACGAGGCGCATCGCCGCACGGACGCCAGCGTGCAGGTGGTGCCGGGAGGCACCGTCACCCAGCGCTGGGTCCCGGTGCGGCGCGTGGGCCTGTACGTGCCCGGCGGCCGGGCCGTGCTGCCCAGCTCCGTGGTGATGAACGTGGTGCCCGCCCAGGTGGCCGGGGTGGAGCAGATCGTGCTGGCCTCACCGCCCCAGAAGGAGTACGGCGGCCTGCCGCACCCCACCATCCTCGCGGCCTGCGCCCTGCTGGGCGTCACCGAGGTGATCGCCGCCGGCGGAGCACAGGCCATCGCGCTGCTGGCGCACGGGGCCGAGGATCTCGGCGACGGCAGCGGGCTGGAGGGCGTGGACCTGGTCACGGGTCCCGGCAACGTGTACGTCGCTGCCGCCAAGCGCCTGGTGCGCGGCACCGTCGGCATCGACGCCGAGGCCGGCCCCACCGAGATCGCGATCCTGGCCGACGACACCGCCGACCCGGCCTACGTCGCCGCCGACCTCATCTCCCAGGCCGAGCACGACCCGCTCGCCGCCAGCGTGCTGGTCACCGACTCCGAGGCGCTGCTGACCGCCGTCGAGGAGCAGCTCGCGGTGCAGGTACCGCAGGCGATGCACGAGCAGAGGATCCGCACGGCACTCGCCGGCCCCCAGAGCGGCGTCGTCCTGGTCGACGGACTCGAGCAGGGGCTCGCCGTGGTCAACGCCTACGGTGCCGAGCACCTGGAGATCCACACCGCCGACGCCGCCTCCGCAGCCGCCCGCGTCACCAACGCCGGGGCGGTGTTCGTCGGCCCCTACGCACCGGTGAGCCTGGGTGACTACGCGGCCGGCTCCAACCACGTCCTGCCCACCGGTGGCAGCTCCCGGTACGACGGCGGTCTGAGCGTGCAGACCTTCCTGCGCGGCATCCACGTGGTCCAGTACGACCGCGAGGCGCTCGCCTCGGCACGCACGGCAGCCACCACGCTGGCCGATGCCGAGGGACTGCCCTCGCACGGGCGGGCCATCGACATCCGCTTCGAGAAGGATTGCTGAGAACCCGGCAGCGCGTGCTGAGCCTCAGGCCCGGGCGCGGGCCTCGTGCCGCTCACGGGGCGTGCGCTCCCCGCGCGTGAGGTGGAGGGCCAGGGCCCGCCAGCCCAGCATCAGCACGCCGGTGACCGCGGCGGAGACCAGCACGAAGGACAGCTCGGCACCGGCACCCAGCAGGCTGCGGATCACCATCGCCCCGGCGATCGTGATGGCCCACACGAACACGCCCTGCGGCCACAGCGCGAACGGCGCCCGCCAGGAACGGATGGCCAGATGGCCCAGCAGCGCGCCCACGGCGAACGGCCACCCCACGGTGAACAGGTTCTGCGTGGTCAGCGAATCGCCGTGCTGGATCAGGCCGATCGCGACGAAGAGCAGAACGATCAGCAGGTCACCCACCAGGGCACCGAGGGAGCGGAACATGCCGCCAGGATATCTCCGGGCCCGGCCCCCGAAGACGGCAGGTGCCTGTGCCTCCTGCCACCTTCGGTCTCCCCGGTCGGACCAGCCCGAGGCGCCCTCACCGCGGAGCCCTACGATGGAGGACATGTCCGTGAACCCCGCAGCCACGACCGCGGCCACCTCGCTGCCGGCGCCCCGCGCCGATCTCGTCGGAGCCGAGCCCTACGGCGCTCCCCAACTGCCGGTCACGCATGCTCTCAACGTCAACGAGAACCCGTTCGGTCCGTCGGCCGCGCTGGCCGATGACATCGCCGCCGCCGTGCGCGAGGCCGCGCTGGGGTTGAACCGGTACCCGGACCGCGAGGCGATCGCCCTGCGGGAGGACCTGGCCTCCTACCTCGCCCACGAGGCGGGGATCGACAGGCCGCCGATGGAATCGGTGTGGGCGGCCAATGGCTCGAACGAGATCATGCACCAGCTGCTGCTGGCCTACGGCGGCCCCGGCCGCACGGCCCTCGGCTTCACGCCGCACTACTCGATGTACCCCGAGTACGCGCGCGACACCTACACCGACTGGGTCACCGCCTCCCGCGGCCCCGCCCCGGACTTCGCCCTCACCGCGCAGGACGTGCTCGCCGCGATCGAGCAGCACCGCCCGGACGTGGTGGTGCTGACCAGCCCCAACAACCCCACCGGCACGGCCCTGGAGCTCGAGGTGGTCGAGGCCGCCGCCCGCGCCCTGGCGCCCACACGCGGCCTGCTGGTGGTGGACGAGGCCTACTGCGAGTTCCGCCGCGACGGCGTGGCCAGCGCGCTGACCGTTCAGAGGGACCATCCCGGGCTGGTGGTGACCCGCACCATGTCCAAGGCCTTCGCGCTGGCCGGAGCACGCCTGGGCTACCTGGTGGCCCATCCCGCGATCGTGGACGCGGTGCGCGTGGTGCGCCTTCCATACCACCTCTCGGCCGTCACCCAGGCCGTCGCGCGGGCTGCCCTGGCTCACCGTGAGGAGCTACTCGGGCAGGTGGCCCTGCTGCGCTCCGAGCGGGACGCACTGGCCACCCACCTGGGCGAGCGCGGCCACGAGGTGGCCGCATCCGACGCCAACTTCATCCTGTTCCGCACCTTCGCGGACCGCTCCGCCGTGTTCGAGGCCCTGCTGGCCCGGGACGTGCTGGTGCGCGCCGTCGGCCCGGAAGGCTGGCTGCGCGTGTCCATCGGCACTCCCGAGGACAACGCCGCGTTCCGCACCGCCCTTGAGGAGGCAGACCCCCGATGACCGAGAACACCGAGCGTGCCGGCGAGAGCAGTCCCGGCAGCGGGGCGGGCACCGACCTGGACCGGCCGCGCCGCACCGCGACCGTCTCCCGCACCACCCGTGAGTCCAGCGTCGAGCTGACCCTGGACATCGACGGCACCGGCCAGGTGGACGTGTCCACCTCCGTGCCGTTCTTCGACCACATGCTGACCGCCCTGGGCACCCATGCCCGCTTCGACCTGACGGTGCGGGCCACGGGCGACACCCACATCGATGCCCACCACACCGTGGAGGACACCGCGATCGTGCTGGGCCAGGCGCTGCGCGAGGCGCTCGGGGACAAGCGCGGCATCGCACGCTTCGGCGATGCGATGGTGCCGCTGGACGAGGCCCTCGCCCAGGCCGTGGTGGACCTCTCCGGTCGGCCCTACTGCGTGCACACGGGGGAGAGCGAGGCGCAGGCCCTGCACCTGATCGGCGGCCACTTCACCGGGTCCCTGACCCGCCACGTCTTCGAGTCCATCGCCCACCACGCCGCGATCTGCCTGCACATCCGACTGCTGGCCGGCCGCGACCCCCACCACGTGGTGGAGGCCCAGTTCAAGGCCCTCGCCCGCGCCCTGCGCGCCGCCTGCGCCCTCGACGACCGCGTGCTGGACGTCCCCTCCACGAAGGGAGCACTGTGACCACCGCCGACCGCCCCGACCCTGATCTGCCCCGCGATCCCGACCAGCCGAGCCCGGACGGCCCCGGCCCCGACGGTGCCGATCGCCCCGGCTCCGACATCGACGCCGAGTTCGCCCGCCTCACGCAGGGACTCGGCCTCGACGACGCCCCGCTGACGGTGGACGACGTGCTCGCCGAGCCCGCCGCCCAGGGCGAGGACACCGAACCGGCCATCGCCGTGGTCGCCACCTCCGTTGCCGCCGCCACCGCCCTGGCCGGAGCGATCCGCCTGGGCCGGGAGGCCCGCACCGACGGCACCGACATCCCGGCCGACAGCCGTGTGCTGGACACCGACACCGGGGCGATCGCCGCGGGCGAGCTTCAGGAGGCGGACGCCCACGCCCTCGCCGCGATCACCTCCACCGCGCTGCAGCGCAACGGCCTGGTGCTGTTCTGGCGTCGTGGCGATCGCATGACCGCCACCCGCTACCGCAACGGCGAGCGGGGCGACGACGTCTCCCCGGCGCTCGTGCTCGGGGCGGTCTCCGACGTCGTCGAGCAGCTCCTGCTGGGCGCTGTGACGCTGGCGGAGCTGGGGGAGGGGATCGACCCCGCCGCCATCAGCCGCACCCAGGCCCTGCAGTGGATCGCGTCGGGGAGGAAGCGCCGGTGAGTCAGGGCACCGCACCGTCCGTCGTCGTCCTGGACCACGGATCGGGCAACGTCCGCTCCGTGGTGCGCGCCCTCGAAGCCGCTGGCGCCCAGGTGGAGCTGACGGCTGACCGCACCCGGGCGCTCGCGGCCGACGGCCTGGTCGTGCCGGGCGTCGGCGCCTTCGCCGCCACCATCGCGCAGGTGCGCGCCGTCGGGGGCGATCGCATCATCGAGCAGCGCCTCGCAGGCGGGCGCCCCGTGCTGGGCATCTGCGTGGGCCTGCAGATCATGTTCGAGGCCGGCACCGAGCACGGCGAGCGCGCCGCCGGGCTGGGCCAGTGGCCCGGCGAGGTCACTCGGCTGGAGGCGGAGATCGTCCCCCACATGGGCTGGAACAGCATCGAGCCCGGTGAGGGCACGCGCCTGTTCGACGGCGTGGAGCAGGAGCGCTTCTACTTCGTCCACTCCTACGCCGCCCGCAGCTGGGAGATGGAGAAGATCGGGCCGCTGGCAGCGCCCGCGGTCACCTGGGCCACGCACGGCGGGGACAGGTTCATCGCTGCCGTCGAGAACGGAGCGCTCAGCGCCACCCAGTTCCACCCCGAGAAGTCCGGGGATGCCGGAGCGCGCCTGCTGCGCAACTGGCTCGGCACGCTCAGGAGGACCACGTCGTGATCCTCGCCTTCGTCATGCTGTTCGCCGGTGGGATGCTGGTGGGCGGCGCCTGGTCCTTCCACCGTTCCCACAAGCCGTGGTGGACGACCGCGGCCTTGGCCGCTCTGGGCCTGCTCTGCATCGCCGTGTCGATCTGGCGCCTGCAGAGCGGCTGAGCCTCCCGCCCACGCCCCCGAATCCCCCCACGCCCCCGAACCCCCCCACACCCCGGTTCCCCCCACCCAGCCTCAGGAGGCACCCCATGACCGCTCCCGTGCTCGAGCTGCTGCCCGCCGTCGATGTCCAGGACGGCAAGGCCGTGCGCCTGGTGCAGGGCGAGGCTGGAACCGAGACCGCCTACGGCGCACCCCTGGACGCAGCGCTCTCCTTCCAGCAGGGTGGCGCCCGCTGGTTGCACCTGGTGGACCTCGACGCCGCCTTCGGTCGCGGGTCCAACGCCTCCATGCTGGCCGAGGTCGTCGCCGCGGTCGACATGAACGTGGAGCTGTCCGGGGGGATCCGCGATGACGAGTCCCTGGCAGCAGCGCTCGCCACCGGCTGCCGCCGAGTGAACCTGGGCACCGCCGCCCTCGAGCACCCCGAATGGACCGCGGAGGTGATCGCCGAGCATGGCGACCGCATCGCGGTGGGCCTGGACGTGCGCGGCACCACCCTGGCCGCCCGGGGCTGGACCCGTGAGGGCGGAGACCCGTGGGAGACCCTCGAGAGGCTCGACGAGGCCGGCTGTGTTCGCTACGTGGTCACCGACGTCACCAAGGACGGCACCCTGCGCGGCCCCAACCTGGAGCTGCTGCGGGAGGTCTGCTCCCGCACCGACGCAGCCGTGGTCGCCTCCGGAGGCGTCTCCTCCCTCGAGGATCTCGTGGCCCTGCGCGGGCTGGTGGCCGACGGGGTGGAGGGCGCGATCGTGGGCAAGGCCCTGTACGCCGGCGCCTTCACCCTTCCCGAAGCGCTCGACGTCGCAGGGCGGGTGGATGACTGAGCCCGGCACCGACAGATCGGGACAGGGCCGCGCACTGCCGGCCCACTTCCGGGAGAAGTCCCCGCTCACCGACACCGCCGGGGTTCCGTGGGCGGGCCGCGACTACGCGCCCAGTCCGTTCCCCGAGGACGACGGCTCCACGCCCCCCGCCCTCGCGGCGGCGCTGGACGCCCACCGACGGGGGGAGGACCCGCACCGCCGCGACCTGGTCGCGGCACTGGCCGCTTCCCGCGTGCTGGTGCCGATCATGGCGGTGGCAACCGACCTGGGAACCACGGCGCACGGTCTGACCGGGGACAACGGGGCCGACATGGCGATGGTGTCCATCACCGCGCCCGACGGCACGCGCGTGCTGCCCCTGTTCACCTCGGTCGCGCAGCTCAGCGCCTGGCGCCGCGATGCCCGGCCCGTTCCCGTGGTGGCCCCACAGGCCGCCCAGGCCGCCGTGCAGGAGCAGTGCACCGCCCTGCTGCTGGACGCCGCCACCCCCGCAGAGCACGGCGGGCCGATCCTGCTGCCGCGCTCTGTGCTGTGGGCCCTTGCCCAGGGACGCCCCTGGACCCCGCCCCACGAGGACCCGGAGCTGATCGCCGTGCTGGACCGCGTGGCCGCCACCATCGGGCCCGTGACGGGCCTGGTGGCACGCCCCGGTTCGCGCAGCGAGGTGGACCTGCATCTGCGCCTGGTCCCGGGCCTCGACGCCGAGCAGGTGCGTGCAGTGGTGCAGGAGATCTCCTCCCGTCTGGGTGCCGAGCCCCTGGTCGCCGAGAGGGTCAGCTCGCTTCGCCTGGCGCTGGAGTCCTGAGGATGGACGCCTACCGTCGGGTGCTGAGCATTCCCGGCACCGCCGCCGTGCTGCTGCTGGGCCTGCTGGCCCGCATCCCCTTCTCGACCCTCGGCCTGCTGCTGACCCTGCACACCGTGCTTACGCTGGAGCGCAGCTACTTCGAGGCCGGTCTCATCGTGGCCGCCTCGACCATCGGCACGACCGTCTCCTCTCCATGGCGGGGCAGGCTGCTGGACAGGTACGGGCTGCGCCGCGCAGTGATCCCCTCGATCGTGATCCAGCCGCTGGCCCTGATCGCCGCCTCCCTCGCGACGTACGAGGCGCTCGTGCTGATCGCCTTCGTGGGAGGCATGTTCAGCCTGCCCGTCTGGGCGATCGTGCGCACCTCGCTGTCGGTGCTGGTGCCCGCCTCACTGCGCCGATCGGCCTTCGCCCTCGACTCCATGACCACGGAACTGGTGTTCATGGCGGGGCCGGCAGCGATCACCATCGCGGCCCTCGCCATCACCACCCAGGTCTGCCTGGTGATCGTGGCGGCCCTGATCGCACTGGCCGGCATCGGACTGCTGATCGCCGATCCGCCCACCCGCAGCGACCAGGTGATGCTCCCCACCAAGCTGCCGCCGGCGCTCGCCGCCAGCGAGGGAGCAGCTGCCGCGCAGAAGGAGGGCTACGCCGAGCAGCGCGTGGCCGAGGACCTCACCACCGGGCAGATCCCGGTGGTCGACCCGCAGGCCAGTGCGAGTGCCCGTGCCGCGCTGCTGAGCCTGGGCGGGATGGCCGCGCTGATCGCCACCGCCGTCGGCTCCACCACCATCACCGCCACCGACCTTTCCCTGGTCGCGATCCTCGAGCGCGCAGGCTCCACGGGACTGATCGCCCCGATCATGACGGTGTGGTGCGCGGGCTCCCTTGTGGGCGGCTTCGCCTACGGGGCGGCTCGACGCACCATCGGCCCGCTGTGGGTGCTGCTGGCCCTGGGCCTGCTGTCGATACCGGTGGGGTTCGTCCACAACCCCTGGCTGCTGGGAGTCGCCGTGTTCGGCGCCGGGCTGGCCCTGGCGCCGATCATCACCGCGACCAGTGAGTCCATCTCCCGACGGGTCTCCGAGGAGGTGCGCGGCGAGGCGATGGGATGGCACGGCAGTGCGATGACCATCGGCGCCGCCGTCGGGTCCCCACTGTTCGGGGCGGTCATCGACGGCCTCGGACCGGCCTGGGGCGTGGGGACCGCCGCCCTGCTGGCCACCGGCGTCGCGGCAGCCGGACTGATCGCGACCGGGATCCGACGGGCGCACCGGCGCCGGGTGCTCCAGGGACGCTTCGGAGAGGTCGCCTGAGCGGACAGTGGCCGTGCGAGGACTGTCGAGCGATCTGGTGCAGGGCGCGGTGAGCGGGAAGCCCTGGTATCAGGAGACCCGGCCGGTCCACTTCTCGCCGGGCGCCTGCCCGGGCGGATCCGGGAAGGGCAGCGCCTCGGCGAAGGCCAGCTGCAGGGAGCGCAGACCATCGCGCAGCGAACGCGCGTGCACGCTGCCGATCTCAGGCGCGGCGGCGGTGACCAGGCCGGCCAGGGCCGTGATCAGCTTCCGGGCCTCGTCGAGGTCCTGGTACTGACCGGTCTCCTCATCCTCGGCCAGTCCCACCTTGACCGCCGCGGCGCTCATCAGGTGCACGCACGAACTGGTGATGATCTCCGCTGCATTGACATCGGCGATGTCCCGCAGCTCCTGCCCCGCGCCGCCCGGGACGGGTTCAGTGACGCCGGCGGCGTCGGGTGCGGGTTCGGGGCGGGGCGACTGGTCCACGGTTCTCCTGCTGAGGTGTCGGCCGGGACCATCATCGGGCCCCGGGAGGTGCCGGCGGGCCGGGCCCGCGCATCGGAACCCACAGTAGAGCGAAATCGGCGCGGGAGTGCTCAGCCCCCGAGCGTGAGCTCTCCCGTGAGCTCACCGGTGCCGCCGCCTTCTGCCCAGAACAGTTCGATGTGCACCGAAGCGGGCTCGGTACCCACCGGCACATCGAACACCGCGTGGACGGCGGTGCTCTCACCGGCATCCGCGGTGCCGCGCGGCTGGGTGGGGGCATCGAGGATCTCCGAGGCGTCCGTGTCCGGGGTGATGGTGTCGCCATCGGCGGTCTCGAGCTGCATGGACGCGTTGGTGACGAGGACGGTGCGTTCCGAGGCATTGTCCACGTCGATGGTCACCACCACGTACTCACCCTCGGGCTGCGACCGCCCGTCCTGTCCCCGCAGCTCGGTGAGTCCCGCCCGGGTGGAGACCTCGGTGACCGTGACCTCGCCGATGGTGAGCCCGGGGCCGCCGCCGGCCGCCGGCTGGTCCGTGTCGTCGGACCGGGCGGGATCGGGCTCGGAGGAGGGGGCCGGAGCGCCGGGGTCCTCCGCCGCGGGGCCGTCGCCGCTCAGAGCCCGGATGGCGATCACTCCGCCGCCGATGCCCAGGACGAGGACCAGGACGACCGCCGAGATGGCCGCCAGCGCCAGGTGGCGCGGCCGTTGCCGGGGCTCAGGCTCCGGCGCGGGCAGGGCGGGCGCACGGTTGGGGCGCGCCGGCCTGGGAGGCGGGGTCGGGAAACCCTCGGGAACGGGACGCAGCACCGCCCTGGGCGCGGTGCCTGTGGGAACACCGGTGGAGGGGTGGGAGCGGGAGGCGGTCTCGCTGCCGGGGCCGTCCGCCTGTTCGGGAGCCACTTCTGACGTGGAGCCCGCGGATCCCGGGGAGTCCGGCTCGGTCGGCGAGCCCGGGCCCGCATGCTCCGTGGCACCGGACGGAGAGCCATCCGTCGCCCCGTCGGCCGGGATCTCGGAGCCGTCGCGATCGGTGGCCACCAGGTCCCCCTCGGTTCTCGCTGTTCACTGCGCGACGCACATCACCTGGACGGCGAGCGTGCTGCTGGTAGGATAGTGGACCGGAACATGGCGTTTCCCTATCGTTCAGATCCTTGTCCAGGCCTCCTGAATGCCGGTCTCCAGAGGACCGGCTCCCCGGAAGGCGCAGCCCGTCACCGGGCCTGGCGCAGCGGATCAGTTCTCGGAAGTGGAGTCCCCTCCCACCTCGTGGCTCACGGTCACCAGGTCAGTATCGCAGCCGGGCGCAGCGCTCGGTCGGCGCCTCCCGGCGTCGTGCATCACGGGGCCTCCGCATCTGCGGGGGCCTTCGTCATGTCCGACACGAACCGAGGTGAGGAGCCAACATCAGCGAACAGCGCATCAACGGTCAGATCAGGGTGCCCAAGGTCCTTCTGGTCGGTCCCGCCGGCGAGCAGGTCGGCATCGTCCGGGTGGAGGACGCCCTCCGCCTGGCCAACGAGGCGAATCTCGACCTGGTCGAGGTGGCGCCCGGGGCCAACCCGCCGGTCGCACGCCTCATGGATTACGGCAAGTACAAGTACGAAGCCAATCTGAAGGCCCGTGAGGCGCGCAAGAACCAGGCCAACACCGTCCAGAAGGAAATCCGGATGGGCCTGAAGATCGACAAGCACGATTACGAGACCAAGCGCCGCAACGTCGAGAAGTTCCTCGCCGGTGGTGACAAGGTCAAGGTGATCATCCGGTTCCGCGGCCGCGAGCAGTCCCGCCCCGAGATGGGCGTCAAGCTGCTGGGCCGCATGGCCGAGGACGTCTCCGAGTACGGCTTCGTCGAGTCGCACCCGCGACAGGACGGCCGCAACATGGTGATGGTCTTCGGACCGCACAAGAAGAAGGCCCAGGCGATGGCGGAGGCGCGCAAGCGCCGGTCCGACGCCGAGAAGGCCGCCAAGCGCGGCGATGACACCGCGTCCACCACGCCCGACGGGACCGAGGACGCCGCCGAGTCCGGCGCCGATTCCCAGTCCTGACACCGCACGAAGGAGAACAGGCAGATGCCGAAGAACAAGACCCACTCGGGCACCAAGAAGCGCGTCCGCGTGACCGGCTCGGGCAAGCTGATGCGGGAGAAGGCGAACGCTCGCCACCTCCTGGAGCACAAGTCCTCCAACCGCAAGCGCCGCCTCGGCAGCGACACCCAGGTGTCCAAGGCCGATACCAAGCGCATCAACAAGCTGCTGGGCCGCTGACGCCCTGCGGGGCCGCAGCGCCCCGCCCCACATCCGTAGAACGAAGCAAGGAGTACACGTGGCACGCGTGAAGCGGGCGGTCAACGCCCAGAAGAAGCGTCGGGAGATCCTCGAGCAGGCCAGCGGCTACCGCGGTCAGCGCTCTCGTCTGTACCGCAAGGCCAAGGAGCAGGTGCTCCACTCGGCCACCTACAACTACCGCGACCGCAAGGTCCGCAAGAGCGACTTCCGCCGCCTGTGGATCCAGCGCATCAACGCCGCGGCCCGCGCCAACGGCATGACCTACAACCGCTTCATCCAGGGCCTGGGCCTGGCGGGTGTCGAGGTCGACCGTCGCATGCTGGCCGAGCTGGCCGTCAACGACGCCCCGGCCTTCGCGGCCCTGGTCGAGGTCGCCAAGGGCGCCCTGCCCAAGGACGTCAACGCTCCTGCTGCCTGACCGGCGCCTTTCGTGACCGACGAGCGCCCGGACCAGTCCCCGATCACTTCGCCCCGCTCAGAGCGGGTGCGCAGGATCGCGGCACTGGCCGGGCGCTCGGCACGTCGCAAGCAGGGGCGCTTCCGGGTGGAGGGCCCACAGGCCGTGCGCTCCCTTCTCGCCGAGCGCCCCGATCTGACCCTCGAGCTATACCTCACCGAGCGCTGCGAGTCCGATCACCCCGAGCTGGCAGCGCTGGCCGCAGCAGCCCGGATCCCAATGCACCGGGTGGAGGACCCGGCGCTGCGGGCAATGGTGCGCGAAGGGGAGGGCGCGCTGGTCACACCTCAGGGCGCAGTGGCTGTGGGTCGCCTCCCTCAGGAGGACGCCCGCAGCGCGGTCGAGGCGATCGGAGCCCAGCCCGCCGAGGGGCCGCTCACCGTGGTCGTGCTGCACGAGGTGCGCGACCCCGGCAACGTGGGCACCCTGATCCGCACCGCCGATGCCGCCGGTGCCGATCTCGTGGTCCTCACCCGCACCAGTGCGGACCCGTACTCGCCGAAGGCCGTCCGGGCCTGTGCGGGTAGCCTGTTCCACCTGCCCGTGGTCACCGGGGGCGATATCGACCAGGTGCTCGCTGCATTGGCCCACAGCCACGTGGTGGCCGCGGCGACCAGCGGCCACGCATCACTGGACCTGTTCGAGGCGGAGCTGCCGGCACGCATCGCATGGCTGCTGGGCAACGAGGCCCATGGACTCGACGCCGCCACCCTCGAGGCGGCACCGCTGGCGGTGCGGATCCCGCTGGCCGGCCGCGCCGAATCGCTCAACGTGCACACCGCGGCCACCGTGTGCCTGTTCGAGACACTTCGCCGGCGGGGACGCGGATGACAGCCCGCCGTCTCGCCCTGCTCACCCTTCCCGCCCTGCTGGCGCTGACGATCGGCGCCGCACTGCTCGGGCTGGTCGCCACCGGTGCCGCCGCACCGCAGACCCTCGTACCAGCCTCCCCGCTGGTCACCTGGGGCGTTCCCGTCGTCCGCGCCTTGCACCACCTGGGCCTGCTGCTCGCCGTCGGAGCAGGAGGCACGGCGGTCCTCCTCCTGCCGGGCCCCTCGCGCCGGGAGGTGACCAGCCTCGCCGGTGCCCGGGGGCACACGGTGCGGATCGCCGCCGCCGGTGCCGCACTGTGGGCGGCGGCATCCCTCGCCCTGGTGCCGCTGGGCGGTCTGGAGGCCGCGGGAGCCGGGTCCGGCCTCGCCGTGTGGGACATCGCGCTGTCGACCGAGCTGGGGCGCCTCCAGCTGACCATCGCCGTCATCGCCGCGATCAGCGCAGCCTTCTCCGCCGCGGCCCGTTCCACGGTGATGGCGGCGTGGGGGCTGGCCTTCGCGGGCATCGGCACCGGATTCCTGGGGCTGGCCGGCCATGCGGGCGCCAGCCTCGACCATCTGAACGCTGTCAACGGCATGGCCGTGCACCTGGTCGCGGTGACCGTGTGGGCCGGCGGGCTGCTGGTGATCGGGCTGATCAGCCCCCTGCTCGATCAGAGACAGCTGGCCGTGACCATCGGCCGGTTCTCGCCCTGGGCGCTGGCAGCGGTGGTGGGGCTCGCGTTCAGCGGGGTGCTCAGCGCCGCGATCCGCATGTCCTCCCTCGCCGAGCTGGCCACCACCGGCTACGGGCGCATCGTCGCCCTGAAGGCACTGGCCCTGGCGGGTCTGGCTGTGCTGGGTGCGCTGCAGCGACGGCGTCTGGGGGACCGGGTGCGGTTCCGCCACCTGGCAGTGACGGAGGGCGCGGTGATGGCCCTGGTGATCGGCGCCTCGATCGCTCTGGGTCGCAGCGCACCCCCGGTGCCGCAGGAGATCCCCGCCGTGGGCGACCTGCGGGTGCTGTCCCTGGCGGGGTTCTTGCCTCCCGAGGAGCCGTTCAACCCGACCACCATGTTCACCGAGGTGCAGCCGGACTGGGTGGCCCTGCTGCTGGCGGTGGTGATGGCCGGCTTCTACATCGCAGGGGTGGTGCGTCTGCGCCGCCGCGGCGACCAGTGGCCGATGCTGCGCACGGTCCTGTTCGTGCTGGGCTGCGTGGCGTTCGCCTGGGTGATGAGCGGTGGCGCTGCCGCGTACGGCCGGTTCCGGTTCGACGCCCACATGGTCCAGCACATGGCCATGATGATGATCGTGCCTCCCCTGTGGGTCATGGGCGGTGTCGTCACCCTGCTCTCTCGCGCGCAGAGTCCGCGCACCGACGGCTCCCGCGGGATCCGCGAATGGGTGTTGGCGGCACTGCACTCCGGCTATGCCCGGACCGTCTCGTCACCGCCGCTGGCCGGGATGTTCTTCGCCGGTTCGCTGGTGGTCTTCTACTTCACGCCGCTGTTCGAGCTGGCGATGTACCACCACCTCGGGCACGTGCTGATGACCGTGCACTTCCTGCTGTCGGGATACCTGTTCGCGTGGGTGCTGATCGGCGTGGACCCCTCCACCCGGCCCATCAACCCGGTGATGAAGCTGGTGACACTGCTGGTGACGCTGGCCTTCCATGCGTTCTTCGGGGTGGCGGTGGTCTCGGCCACCTGGCTGATCGCCGAGAACTGGTACACGGACCTGGGGATGTACACCGGCGAGCAGCTGGCACTGATCCAGACTCGTGGAGGCTCGATCATGTGGGCCGTCTCCGAGATCCCCACCGTGCTGTACGCCCTGGTGGTCGCCGTGCAGTGGATGCGCTCGGAAGACCGGCGCGCCACCCAGTGGGATCGCAAGGCCGATCGAGACGGGGAGGCCGAGCTCGCCGCGTACAACGCCTACCTGGCATCGATACGGGGCCAGGCGCCCTCCGGCGAGGGGCCCTCCGGCGAGGAGCCGTCCGGTGCGACGCCCTCCGGCGCGGAGCCCGAAACCCCGGACGCTGGAGAGCGCCGCGCCCCCTGAGGCAGCGCGGACTGCTCAGAGCCAGTCGCCGGTGGCGCTCTCCTTCTCCGCCCCGATGGTGGTGTCGTCGCCGTGGCCCGTGTGCACCACGGTCTCCGCCGGCAGCACGAACAGGCGCTCGCGGATCGACTCCTCGATCGTCTCGCGATTGGAGAAGGAGCGCCCGGTCGCACCGGGGCCGCCCTGGAACAGGGTGTCGCCGCTGAACAGCGCACCCAGCATCTCCACGTAGTAGCAGGTGGAGCCGGGGGAGTGGCCGGGGGTGTGCAGGGCCTCGATGTCGGCCCCACCCACGCTGAACACGTCCCCGTCGGCCACGTCGTCGTCCCACGGCAGGTCCCCGTGGGTCAGCTGCCACACCTCACGGTCCTCGGGGTTCATCAGCAGCGGGGCCTCCAGCTCAGCGGCCAGCTCCGGGGCGAACCGCACGTGGTCGTCGTGGGCGTGGGTGAGGAGGATGCCCACGCATTCCCGCTCGCCCACCAGGTCCTTCACGGCCTGGACGTCGTGCGGGGCGTCGAACACCACGCACTGCTGGTCATCGCCCAGCACCCAGACGTTGTTGTCCACCTCGTGGGTCTCCCCGTCCAGAGTGAAGGTGCCGGAGGTGACGGCGTGATCGAGCCGGATGCTCATCGCTCGATCACCGCCACGGTGCGCAGGGTCTCGCCGTCGTGCAGGGAATCCATCGCCGCATCCACTCCTTCGAGAGTCGTCCTGCCGGTGACGAACCGGTCCAGGGGGAGCCGACCCTGCAGGTACAGGTCGGTCAGATAGGGGAAGTCCCGTTCGGGCAGGCAGTCGCCGTACCAGGAGGACTTCAGGGCGCCGCCGCGACCGAACACGTCCAGCAGCGGGAGGGTGAGTTCGACACCGGGACGAGGGACGCCCACCAGCACCACGCGGCCGGCCAGGTCCCGCGCGTAGAACGCGGTCTCGTAGGTGGCGGGGATGCCCACGGCGTCGATCACCACGTCGGCTCCGACGCCGCCGGTGAGCTCCTGGACCTTCTCGGCGATCTCCTGGGGCTCCAGGCCCTTGGTGTCGATGGTGTGGGTGGCTCCCAGCTCCTCGGCCGCGGCGAACTTCTTGCCGTCCACGTCGAGCCCGATGATGGTGGTGGCCCCGGCGAGCTTCGCACCGGCGATCGCCGCGCAGCCCACGCCGCCCAGGCCGATCACGGCCACGGACTCGCCGCGCTGGACGGCGCCGGTGTTGACCGCGGCGCCGATGCCGGCCATCACTCCGCAGCCCAGGAGCCCTGCGACCTCGGCGGGGGCGTCCTCGTTCACCTTGGTGCACTGGCCCTCGTGGACGAGGGTCTTCTCGGCGAAGGCCCCGATCCCCAGGGCAGCGGTGAGCTCGGTGCCGTCCTCCAGGGTCATGGGCGTCGAGGCGTTGTGGGTGTCGAAGCAGTACTGGGTGACGCCCTTGCGGCAGGCACGGCACTGCCCGCACACCGCGCGCCAGTTCAGAACCACGTAGTCACCCACCTCGACATGGGTGACGGCCTCGCCGATCTGGGCGACCCGGCCGGCCGCTTCGTGCCCCAGCAGGAAGGGGAACTCGTCGTTGATGCCGCCGTCGCGGTAGGCCAGGTCGGTGTGGCACACCCCGCAGGCCTCGATGTCGACCACCACATCGTTCGGGCCGGGATCGGGGATCACGATGTCCACCAGCTCCGCGGGCTGCTTCTCTGCTCGGGCGACGACGCCCTTGACGGTCGTGGGCACGGGTCCTCCTGGGTGCTCGGGCTCTGCTCATCAGCCAGCCTAGCCGCCGGGCCTCCCCCGTGGGCCCCCCCGGGGCGGGGGCGGGCCCCCGGCCCGACTCGGACCAGGCCTCGCCGGCCCTGAC
>NZ_JALXKT010000044.1:0-26468 GCF_025144775.1 Brachybacterium sp. p3-SID957
CGCTTGTGGACCCCGCACCGGATGGCCTACATCGGCGGCGAGAACAAGCCCGAGGACCCGGACGACGGCCGTCAGTGCCCGTTCTGCACCGCCCCGCTGCGCTCGGACGAGGACGCCTTGATCGTGCACCGCGGTCAGAGCGCCTACGCGATCCTGAACCTGTACCCGTACAACTCCGGGCACCTGCTGGTGTGCCCCTATCGGCACGTCGCGGACTACACGGAGCTCACCCAGGACGAGGTGCTCGAGGTCGCCGAGATCGCCCGCACCGCGATGCGCGTGATCCGCGAGGTCTCGAACCCCGCAGGCTTCAACCTGGGCATGAACCAGGGGCCAGTGGCAGGGGCCGGCATCGCCGCCCATCTGCATCAGCACGTGGTCCCGCGCTGGATGGGGGATGCGAACTTCCTGCCCATCGTAGGTCGCACCAAGGCCGTGCCGATCATGCTGGCGGACACCCGGCGGCTCTATGCCGAGGCATGGCGCTGATCTGCCGGGGCACGGCGCTGAGCTACCATGGCCGCGGCCCAGGTCACCGCGCGCCAGGTGCCACGGCGATCACTCGGGGGAGGGGAGCACAGGATGAACCGCACTGACGCTCCCGCGCGTACCCCCGCCGGGGCCCCCGGGCAACAGCCCGGTCCGCTGCCACCGCGAGGAGCACCCGGCCCGGTTCGGCGCGACGGTCAGGGCCCGCCGCGTCCAGTCCCCCACAACGACGGCTACGGCTACGACGTCGATCGTGTCGATCCCCGCGGCCCGGTCAGGCTCGGCGATGGACGGACGCCACGGGTGCGCAGGCGGCGCGCCTGGCTGCAGTGGCTCGTATGGGGAGGCTCCATCCTGGGGCTGCTGCTGGTGGCCGCGGGTGTCTACCTCTTCGCGATCAGGCCGCTCGGCTTCGGCACCTCGCTGGTGGCGTTCACCGCTGCCCTGGTGCCGGTCACGATCGTGCTGCTGGCGATCTGGTGGCTCGACCGCTACACCCCCCAGCCCCGCCTCACCCTGGTCTATGCGTTCATCTGGGGCGCTGCCGGGTCCGTGGGCCTGACCCTTTTCTTCGGCGGCTTCTTCACCGCCTGGATCAGCCCCACCGAGCCCGAGGCCATCACCGCCGAGTTCCTGGGTGCGGTGATCCAGGCCCCCGTGGTCGAGGAGTTCACCAAGTCCCTGGGCCTGATCGCTCTGCTGTGCTGGGGGCGGCGCTTCATCGGCGGCCCGATCGACGGCGTGGTCTATGCGGCGCTGATCGCGGGGGGCTTCGCCTTCACCGAGAACATCCTGTACTTCGGGCAATCCTTCCACCAGGCCCAGGCGATGGGGGAGGTGGCCGTGTTCTGGCAGACCTTCTACCTGCGCGGCCTGCTCTCGCCCTTCGCCCATGTGTCCTTCACCGCGCTGTGCGGCCTGGGTCTGGGGATCGCGGCGGAGCGCCGGTCGCTGATGCTGTACTTCGGCCTGGGCATCGGCGGGCTCTCGCTGGGAATGGTGCTGCACGCCCTGTGGAACGGTTCGACCTTCTTCATCGAGGTCGACCCCGCCGACCCGCTCGCCGGGTTCCTACGCTACTACCTCACCGTCCAGGTGCCCATCTTCGTGCTGCTGGCCGCCATCGCCATCTGGCTGCGGGTGCGCGAGCGCCGCATCCTGCGCCGCCAGCTCAGCGAATACGGCAGGGCGGGATGGTTCTCACCCGACGAGGTGACCATGCTGCTGTCGATGCGGCGGCGCCGGAAGGCGGAGAAGTGGGCGGGTCGCCACGGGGCTCTGGCGCGCATGGGCATGCGCGATCTGATCCAAGCGGCCGTCGAGCTGGCTCTGGACCGCCACAGCGTCCTGTTCGGCAGACCCACTCGGCGATCCCGCATGCGCGAGCGCGAGCTGCTGGAGATCATCACCGCGGATCGTCGCCTGATCGGCGCCCTCACCGCGCCCGTCGTGCGCGAGGTGACCCCGCCGGCTGCGAATGGGGCCGCCGCTGCTTCGGGTCGGGCTGCCCCCGCCGTCCGCGCCTGAGGTCATCCCCGCGCGAGCGGCGGTCCACGGCGTATGCAAGGAACCGCTGGCGGCCGAGGTCGAGGGCCGCCCCGTAGAATGGGCCGCCGACAGGACGCACGTGATCGGGAGGAGAACGATGGCCGGGCATTCCAAGTGGGCGACCACCAAGCACAAGAAGGCCGCTCTGGACGCCAAGCGGGGCAAGCTGTTCGCCAAGCTGGTGAAGAACATCGAGGTGGCAGCCCGGATGGGCGGCCCCGACCCGGCCGGCAACCCCACCCTGTTCGACGCCATCCAGAAGGCCAAGAAGACCTCCGTCCCCAACGACAACATCGACCGTGCCGTCAAGCGGGGCGGCGGGCTCGACGGCGGCGGCGTCAACTACGAGACCCTCATGTACGAGGGCTACGCCCCCGGTGGGGTGGCCGTCCTGGTGGAGTGCCTCACCGACAACAAGAACCGCGCGGTCTCCGAGGTGCGTCTGGCCTTCAGCCGCAACGGCGGCAACATGGCGGACTCCGGCTCGGTCTCCTACCTCTTCGAGCGCAAGGGCGTCGTCACCGTGCCTCGGGGCGACCTCAGCGAGGAGAACCTGCTGGAGGTGGTGCTGGACGCCGGTGCGGAGGAGATCCTCGAGGAGGGGGAGACCTTCGAGATCCACTCCGCCGCCACCGATGTGGTGGCGGTGCGCACCGCGCTCCAGGAGGCGGGCATCGACTACGACAGCGCCGAGGCCCAGTTCGTGCCCACCATGCGCACCCCCGTGGACCTGGACGGTGCGAAGAAGGTGCTGCAGCTGATCGACGCGCTCGAGGACAGCGACGACGTGCAGGAGGTCTACTCCAACGTGGACATCCCCGCCGAGGTCGCCGCACAGCTCGAGGACGAGGACTGAGGTCCGCACGCCGATGTCACTGCGTGTGCTGGGGGTGGACCCCGGGCTGACCCGCTGCGGCATCGGCGTGCTGGATTCCGCCGGGGGTCGACGTGCCACGCTGGTGGCCGCCGGGGTGGTGCGCTCCTCGAGCGAGGACCCGATCGACCAGCGCCTGCTGGCCATCTCCCGCGGGCTGCGCGCGTCGATCGAGGAGCACGCCCCGGACGTGGTCGCTGTCGAGCGCGTGTTCAGTCAGAACAACACCTCCACCGTGATGGGCACCGCTCAGGTGTCCGGGATCGCGATCCTGCTCGCCGCCGAGCGGCGCATCCCGATCGCCATGCACACGCCCTCGGAGGTCAAGGCCGCGGTCACCGGGTACGGCCGCGCCGACAAGAAGCAGATCCAGGCCGTACTGGTGAAGCTGCTGGGCCTGGACGCCCCGCCCAAGCCCGCCGATGCCGCTGACGCAGTCGCGATCGCGCTCACCCAGCTGTGGCGGGGGCCCGGGCCGGTGCGGCTGGACTCCACCGGCGGGGCGCGCACCAGCGCCCAGGCCCGCTGGGCGGAGGCGGAGCGCGCGGCCCGACGCGCCCGGGAGTCCTCCACCTCCCGCTTCTGATCGAACACTCGTTCTAGGGTGGCCGCGTGATCGCTTCATTGACCGGGCGCGTGGCCCGCATCGAGTTGGACGCGCTGGTGCTGGAGGTGGGCGGCATCGGCTATCTGGTGCGCACCACGCCGCAGGCCCTGGCCTCCACCCGCCACGGTGCCGAGCTCACCCTCCACACCGAGCTGGTGGTGCGCGAGGACTCGCTGACCCTGTACGGATTCCCCCACCCCGAGGAGACGGAGATCTTCCGCATCGTCCAGTCGGTCTCCGGGATCGGTCCCCGCATCGCCCTGGCGGTGCTGGCGGTGCTGGAGCCGGAGGAGCTGCGCCGGGCCGTGGCCGAGGAGGACGTTCGCACCATCACCCGCACACCCGGCATCGGGCCGAAGGTCGCCGGGCGGATGATCCTCGAGCTGAGCGGCAAGCTCGCCACCCCCAGCGGGGCGCCGGCGAGCACCACCGCCCCGGCAGGGTCGCCGGCCGCCGCCGGCGGAGGCGGGATCGACGCCGATGTGATCGAGGCCCTGGTGGGCCTGGGCTGGCCGGAGAAGGCCGCTGCCGGCGCTGTCGCCACCGCCCGCGAGGGCGAGGGCTCCGACCTGGATGCTGCGTCCCTGCTGCGCAGCGCCCTGCGCGGACTGGCGAGCGCCCGATGAGCGCGAGCAATGACCAGGGCCTGAGCGCTAAGAGGGGCGCGGGTGTGAGCGAGAGGTTCGAGGAGGGCGCCGAGGACCAGCATCCCGGGCACCTCACCGACCCCGATGCCGTCGCCCCCGAACGTGCCGCCGAGGCGGCGCTGCGACCTCGTCGGCTCGAGGAGTTCGTGGGCCAGCAGGTGGTCCGCGATCAGCTCTCGCTGGTGCTGGAGGCCGCCACCGGCCGCGGCCGCACCCCGGAGCACGTGCTGCTGTCCGGCCCTCCGGGCCTGGGCAAGACCACCCTGGCGATGATCATCGCCGCCGAGCTGTCCGCGCCCCTGCGCATCACCTCCGGGCCGGCCGTGCAGCACGCCGGGGACCTCGCCGCGATCCTCTCCTCCCTGGACGAGGGCGAGGTGCTGTTCATCGACGAGGTGCATCGCCTGGCACGGCCCGCCGAGGAGATGCTGTACATCGCCATGGAGGACTTCCGGGTGGACGTGGTGGTGGGCAAGGGGGTGGGCGCCACTGCGATCCCGCTGGACCTGCCCCCGTTCACCGTGGTGGGTGCCACCACCCGGGCGGGCCTGCTGCCCGCTCCGCTGCGCGACCGGTTCGGCTTCGTGGGGCACCTGGACTACTACGGGCCCGGGGAGCTGCGCGAGGTGGTACGGCGCTCCGCTGTGCGACTGGAGGTGGAGCTGGAGGACGAGGCCGCCGCCGAGATCGCCTCCCGCTCCCGCGGCACCCCCCGCATCGCCAACCGTCTGCTGAGGCGGGTCAGGGACTGGGCGCAGGTGCGCGGCACCGGCACCCTGAACCTGGAGGCGGCCCGCGAGGCCCTGCGGGTGTACGAGGTCGACGAGCGCGGGCTGGACCGGCTGGACCGCGCCGTTCTCAGTGCCCTGTGCACACGGTTCGCCGGGGGACCGGTGGGGCTGTCCACCCTCGCCGTCGCCGTGGGGGAGGAGACCGAGACGGTGGAGACCATGGTCGAGCCCTACCTGGTACGGGAGGGCTTCCTGGTGCGCACACCGCGAGGACGCACCGCGGCACCCTCGGCGTGGAGCCATCTGGGGCTTGCACCCCCGGAGCCGCAGACCGGCACCACGCCGCCGCTGGGTCGCTTCTGATCCCGGAGCGGTAGAGTGGGGCGGCCCGACCCGGGCACCGCTGTGCGCTTCGCCCCCTGACCACTGCTCCCGGGCCGCCCGTCGGAAGGAACCCTGTGGAATCCCTGCTCCCGCTCCTGTTCATGTTCGCCCTGCTGATGCTGCCGATGGTCTGGCTCTCCAGCCGTCAGCGCAAGATGCAGCGGCAGCAGATGGAGGCGGTGTCCCAGCTGGGCGTCGGCGACGAGGTGCGCACGCATTCGGGCTTCTACGGCATCATCGTCGAGGAGTTCGGCGACCAGGTGATCCTGGAGACGGAGAACGGGGCCCAGATGAAGTGGGACCGCCGCGCGATCTCCGGTCTCGCCCAGCCCACCGGCCCGGCCGCGGAGGCCGCGACCGCCGATGGCGCCGAGGCCGATCGGCTGGACCCGGCGCTGGAGGACCAGGAGCGCGTCGACCCCGCTCCCTCGGCGGTCTCGGACGATTTCTCCACGCCGTACGATGACAGCGTTCGTCGCGAGGACCCGTCCGGGACCTCGGAGAGCGACGGGTACGAACAGGATCGCCGCGAGCGCTGATCATCGCCTGATCAGCCGTCTCCCAGCGCCTCCCGCTGCCCTGCCCGTCGCATTGACCTGCCCGTCGTCCTGAGGAACCGCGCTCCATGCCCCTGCGCCGTCTAGCTCTTGCCGCACTCGCGGTGCTGATCCTGCTGTTGGGCGGTGGTATCGCCGCCGGCACGAAGTGGGGCGGTTGGCACCCGGCACCGGCCCTGTCCCTCGATCTGGCCGGTGGTACGCAGGTGATCCTGCAGGCCACCTCCCGTGACGGCTCGCCGATCGACCGGGACGCCATGGAGCAGGCCCGGCAGATCATCGCCCAGCGCGTGAACGCCATGGGTGTGGCAGAGACCGAGATCACCGTGCAGGGCGGCACCAACATCGTCATCGACGTACCGGGCACGATGGACCAGGCCACCTCCGAGGCCCTGCGGCAGACGGCCGCCATGGGCTTCCGCCCGGTGCTGGGCGTGGTCGCACCCGAGGGCACCGGGGAGGCGCTTCCCTCCGACGGCGGCGGCTCGGACGCGGGCGCCTCCGATGCCGGTGGTGACGCCGGCAGCGGCGAGACCTCCCAGCCGCCCGCCGATCCCAGCGCCCTGCAGTTCGACCCCCTGGTGGGCACTGATCCCTCGATGGCGCCCACGCCCACCGCTCCCGGTCAGGACGACCTGCCGTACCCCGCGTGGTCGATGGACTGGCTCACCGCCGAGATCCAGAACGAGCTGATGACGGTCGACTGCACCGACCCGGCCGCTCAGCAGGAGCGGGTCTCCCAGGCCGCACCGGATGAGCCGGTCGTGGCCTGCGACCCCGACGGCACCCAGAAGTTCGTGCTCGGCCCCCAGGTGGTGGCCGGCTCTGCCGTGCGCGATGCCAGCGTGGGCTCCGACATGACCCCCACCGGGCAGCCCACCGGCTTCTTCGTCACCAACATCCGCTTCCAGGACGCCGCCGCCCAGTCCTTCTCCCACATGACGCAGGCGCTCTACGGCGGCGAGGGCGCCACCACGGCCTTTGCCATCGTCCTGGACGGCCTGGTCATCTCCGCCCCCACCGTGGAGGAGCCCTCCCCGGGCGGTGAGGCCTCCATCTCCGGCAACTTCACCCAGGAGCAGGCCTCCCAGCTCGCGGACCAGCTGCGCTTCGGCGCGCTGCCGTTGGAGTTCGAGGTCGCCTCCGAGCAGCAGATCTCCGCCACGCTCGGCTCGGACCAGCTGGAGAAGGGCCTGATCGCCGGTCTCATCGGGCTGGCGCTGGTGGTGCTCTACGCGATCGGTCAGTACCGGGCCCTGGCGGTGGTCACCACAGGCAGCCTGATCGTCATGGGGACGCTCGCCTACGGCATCCTCACGGTGCTCTCCAACATCCCCGAGATCGGCTACCGGCTCTCCTTGGCGGGAGTGGTGGGCCTGATCGTCTCGATCGCCTTCACCGCCGACTCCTTCATCGTGTACTTCGAGAGGGTCAGGGACGAGATCCGCGACGGCCGCGGGATCGTCTCCGCCGTCGATCACGGCTGGGCCCGTGCGCGCCAGACCATCCTTGCCTCAGACGCGGTGAACCTGATTGCCGCGGTGGTGCTGTACGCGCTGTCCACCGGAGGTGTGCGCGGATTCGCCTTCGTGCTGGGCGTCACGACGATCCTGGACCTGATGGTGGTGTTCCTGTTCACCCACCCCCTGCTGCAGACCCTCGTGCGCACCCGGTTCTTCGGCAAGGGGCACCCGATGAGCGGTCTGGACCCCGCGATGCTGGGCCGCAGCGTGCCTGCCTACGCCGGCCGAGGGCGGGTGCGCACGCTGAGCGAGACCCGGCCCCGCGGGCGCGGCTCCCGGGCCGTCGAGCCGGAGCCGCGGCTCACCTTGGCCGAGCGCAAGGCACTGCGTGCCCAGGAGAGCGCGCAGGAGGATCCGCCCAGCAGAGGTTCAGATCCGACCGGGGAGGAGAACCGATGACCACCGCACTGTCCTCCTTCGGCAACTCCCTGCACGACGGGACTCGCTCCTTCCCCTTCGTGCGTCGACGCCGCACCTGGTACCTGCTCAGCGCCGTGGTGCTGCTGGTGCTGGGCACCATCGGGGCCCTGCGCGGCCCGGCCCTGGGAATCGAGTTCACCGGGGGATCGGAGTTCCAGATCGCCGGTGTGGGCGATGCCGATCAGGCCGTGGCCCGCGACATCGTGCGCGAGCACGTGCCCACCAACGAGCCCAAGATCTCGGTGCTCGGCCAGGACACCCTGCGGGTGCAGACCGAGCAGCTGGATCCCGCCGAGACCAGCACCCTGGCCCAGGAGCTCGCCGAGGGGTACGGGGTGGAGACCTCGAACGTCTCGACCTCCTTCGTGGGACCGGTGTGGAGCAGCGACATCACTCAGAAGATGCTGCGGGGCGTCGCCGTGTTCCTGGCGCTGGTGGCCCTGACGATGGCGCTGTACTTCCGCAACCTCAAGACCTCGATCGCCGCGATGCTGGCGCTGCTGCACGACATGGCGCTCACCATCGCCGTGTACCTGGTGGTGGGCTTCGAGATCACCCCGGCCACCGTGATCGGCTTCCTGACCATCCTCGGCTACTCCCTGTACGACACGATCGTCGTGTTCGACAAGGTGCGCGAGAACACCGAGGACCTCACCTCCCAGCACCGCTTCACCTTCGCCGAACAGGTGGAGCGTGCCGCCAACCAGACCCTGGTGCGCTCGATCAACACCTCGGTGGTCGCCCTGCTCCCCGTCGGCGCGATCCTGGCGATCGGCGCCTTCGTGCTGGGGGCGGGCACGCTGAAGGACATCTCCCTGGCGCTGTTCGTCGGCATGCTGGCCGGCACCTACTCCTCGATCCTGCTGGCCCCCGGGTTCCTGGTGGACCTGCGGCGTCGGGAGCCGGAGATCGTCGCCCACACGCGCCGCGTCCGCGGTGGGTATGACGCCGAGGACCCGGGAGCCGAGGACCCGGCCGACGTCGAGGCCGACACCGGTGAGCGCGATGTCGAACAGGCCGCCGACCGCGACCCGGATGATGTCGACACCGAGGTCGCCGAGGGCACGGACGCCGCGCCGACCGAGGACCGATCGGATGATGCGCCGCACTCCGCAACCGCCGACCGCACCCGATACCAGCCGCGCCGCACCTCACGTCGGCGTCGGAACGCACCACGACGAGGACAGCCATGACCGCCGACCACCACCTCGCCCAGCAGGTCGCCGACCTGCTCGGCACCCATATCGCCGAGTACCCCGACTTCCCGGAGCCCGGAGTGCTGTTCCGGGACATCACGCCGCTGCTGCGCGACGCGAAGGCGCTGCGCACGGTCATCGAGTACTGGGTGGGCATGCTCCCGGAGAACATTGAGTACATCGTGGGCACCGAGGCGCGCGGGTTCGTGCTCGGTGCGCCGCTGGCCTACGAGCTCGGAGCCGGATTCGTGCCCGTGCGCAAGGCCGGCAAGCTCCCCGGCGCCCCTGCCTCCCTGCGCTATGACCTGGAGTACGGCTCGGCGGAGGTGCAGATCCAGAAGGACGCCCTGCCCGAGGGGGCCCGCACCCTGGTGGTCGACGACCTGCTCGCCACCGGCGGCACCGCGGCCGCGACGGTGGAGCTCACGCGCACCTTCGGTGTGGAGCTGCTGGGTGCCTCGTTCCTGATCGAGCTGGAGGGGCTGCAGGGCCGCGAACGGCTCCCTGACGTCCCGATCACCACGGTCTGGTCGATCCCGAACTGAGACCCGGCTGCCCGTGGACGCGGGTCCGACCTGCACCGCTGCGAGCGTAGACTGACCGTCTCAGGCAGGAGGTGAGCAGTGCAGGACCGCACCGTACCCGAGGGCGCCGTGGGGCGGGCCTCCGAGAGGTCGCCCTTGAGCCCTGCCTCCTCGCCGTCGAGCCCTGCGTCCGCTTCTGAAGGCCCGGCCGTCCCCCCGCGGCGCGGCCGCTCCCGTCTGTCCTTCTTCGGCTCCCGGCCTGCCTCCAGCACCTCCCCGCTGCTGGTCCCGCTGCTCGAGACCTTCGCGCCTGGCCGCTCCAAGGAGGAGTTGGCGCTGATCCAGCGCGCCTTCAGCGTGGCCGAGCGCGCCCACCGCGGGCAGATGCGCAAGAGCGGTGACCCGTACATCACCCACCCGGTCTCGGTCGCCACCATCCTCGCCGAGCTGAGCTCTCCCGCCGAGGTGATTGCGGCCGCCCTGCTGCATGACACCGTCGAGGACACCGACTACTCCCTGGACCAGCTCCGTGAGGACTTCGGCGAGGTGATCGCCGTGCTGGTGGACGGCGTCACCAAGCTGGACAAGGTCACCTACGGGGAGGCCGCCCAGGCCGAGACGGTGCGCAAGATGATCGTGGCGATGAGTCGCGACGTGCGGGTGCTGCTGATCAAGCTGGCCGACCGCGTCCACAACGCGCGCACCTGGAAGTACGTCCCGGCGGCCTCCGCGGAGCGCAAGGCCAAGGAGACCCTGGAGATCTACGCCCCGCTGGCGCACCGGCTGGGCCTGAACACGATGAAGTGGGAGCTGGAGGACCTCTCCTTCCAGGCCCTGTACCCCAAGGTGTACGAGGAGATCGTGGCGCTGGTGGCCCAGCACGCCCCGGCGCGGGAGCAGCACCTCTCCGCAGTCTCACGGCAGATCCGGGAGGACGTGCGCAAGGCGAAGATCAAGGCGGAGGTCACGGGCCGTCCCAAGCACTACTACTCGATCTACCAGAAGATGATCGTGCGCGGCAGGGACTTCGCCGACATCTACGACCTGGTGGGCGTGCGCGTGCTGGTGGACACGGTGCGGGACTGCTACGGCGTGCTGGGGATCCTGCACGCGCGGTGGTCGCCCGTTCCGGGGCGGTTCAAGGACTACATCGCGCTGCCCAAGTTCAACCTGTACCAGTCGCTGCACACCACGGTGATCGGGCCCACCGGAAAGCCGGTGGAGATCCAGATCCGCACCTGGGAGATGCATCGACGAGCGGAGTACGGCGTCGCGGCCCACTGGAAGTACAAGGCGATGGCCGGCAGCAGCTCCTCGCCCCGCCCCATCAGCGACGAGGCCACGTGGCTGCGTCAGCTGATGGAATGGCAGAAGGACACGACCGACTCCGGGGAGTTCCTGGACTCCCTTCGCTTCGAGATCAACACCCAGGAGGTCTACGTCTTCACCCCCAAGGGGGACGTGCTGGCCCTCCCCCAGGGATCCACCCCGGTGGACTTCGCCTACTCGGTGCACACCGAGGTGGGGCACCGCACCATGGGGGCGCGGGTCAACGGTCGGCTGGTGTCGCTGGAGTCCACGCTGAACACGGGCGACGTGGTCGAGGTGTTCACCTCCAAGGCGCCCGGTGCGGGCCCCAGCCAGGACTGGCTCGGCTTCGTGAAGTCCGCCCGCGCGCGCACCAAGATCCGCCAGTGGTTCTCCAAGGAACGCCGCGAGGGCGCCCTGGACAAGGGCAAGG
Source organism: Brachybacterium sp. p3-SID957 (assembly GCF_025144775.1). Taxonomy (NCBI): domain Bacteria; kingdom Bacillati; phylum Actinomycetota; class Actinomycetes; order Micrococcales; family Dermabacteraceae; genus Brachybacterium; species Brachybacterium sp. p3-SID957. The sequence continues at coordinate 11,242 of NZ_JALXKT010000044.1, forward strand.
AGGATCTCGCCAAGGCGCTGCGCCGGCAGGACCTGCCGATGCGGCGACTGCTCACCCACGAGACCCTCGCCACGGTGGCCTCGGATCTCAACCTCGGCTCGGTCGATGCCCTGTACACCGCGATCGGCGAGGGCCATGTGGGCACGCAGAACGTGGTGGAGAAGCTGCGGGCCACCTTCGGAGGGTCCGACGGCGCCGCCGAGGACGTGGCCGAGATGGCGCTGCCATCGAAGGCCCGCTCGCGACCCTCCCGGGCGCAGCGGCACGTCTCCGACACCGACCAGGGCGTGGTGGTGGACGGACAGACGGACCTGTGGGTCAAGCTGGCCAAGTGCTGCGCTCCCGTGCCGGGTGATCCGATCATCGGCTTCGTCACCCGGGGTTCCGGCATCTCCGTGCACCACACCAGCTGCGGCAATGCGGAGCAGCTGCGCCAGAACCAGCCCGACCGCCTGGTGGACGTGCACTGGTCGGGCCGGATGGGATCGGCCTACCTGGTGCACATCAAGGTGGAAGCGCTGGACCGCTCCCGCCTGCTGACCGATCTGGCCCTGGTGATCTCCGAGCAGCAGGTGAACCTGCAGTCAGCCTCCGCCCAGTCCCACGACGATCGCCTGGCCACCGGGTACTTCTCCTTCGAGCTCGCGGATCCGGCGCATCTGCAGTCGGTGCTGGCGCAGGTGCGGCGGGTCGAGGGCGTGTACGACGTCTACCGGGTCACGGCCGACGGCAAGCCGGTCTCCGCGGCCGCCCCGCTCTCGGCCTCCTGAGCGGGCGCGGGCGGCGCGAGGGGAGGTGTCCCGGTCAGCAGGGCCTCCAGCCGTCGGTGCGCGGTCCGGGTGAGGTAGTAGTGGCCGAGGGAGTGCAGCTGACCCTCGACCTCCGCCTCGGTGACGTGGCCGGACTCCAGCAGGGCCCGTACGCAGCGAGCGGCGGTCGTGGCGTCGGCGAAGCGCAGCAGGTCCAGGGCTGTGCGCACCGGCGAGGTCACCGGCGCGCCGCCGACGGTCTCGACGTCACCGGAGCTGAACGAGGCGTGCGCGACCCGGACCCCTGCCACGCGGCTTCGGTGCGCCGGCGTCAGCAACCGGGCCGGCGCCGGTGGCGTCCCGCCCAGGATCACCCACGCAGCGGATTCGCCGGCGATCACGTGGTGGGAGCGCAGCTGTGGCCCGATGGCAGCGCCGAGCAGCAGAGCGCGCCGGAGTGCACTGCTCAGGACATCGGGCGGGACGAACACGCCCGGCACGATGCGCTGCAGGTAGCCGTCGGCGACCAGGGAGTCCATGGTGGGGGACTCGGGCCAGGCCTGCAGCTCGGCGGCGAGCGGGACGGCGAGCTCCGCCGCATGCTGCGACCATGCCGCACAGGGAGCGTCGTCGCCTAGGGGGTCCATGCCCCGACGATGACGCAACCGGCCGGCCCCGACAATGGGGACCGGCCGATTGTGGACGGGCTGCGGTGGGGAGGATCCTCGCTCAGCCGAGGTCGCGAGCCGAGCGCTCGATGACCGCCAGCCACTCCTTGCGGGCCTCGAGGGCGGCCTCGGCCTCTGCGATCCGCTTCGGGTCACCGGAGGCCCTCGCCTTCTCCAGCGCCTCCTCGTAGCCGGAGATGGCCGCATGCAGCTGAGAGGACGCACCCTCGACACGCGCCTTGGTGCGAGGGTCGGTGCGGCGCCACTCGTCCTCCTCGGCCTTGCGCACCGCGCGCTCGACGGCCCGCAGGCCGTCCTCGATGCGGTGCATGTCCGAGCGTGGCACCTTCCCTGCCTCCTCCCAGCGGTCCTGGATGGAGCGCAGCGCGGACTTGGCGCCCTCCAGGTCCTGCTTCGGGTCGATGGCCTGCGCCTCGGCCAGCAGTGCTTCCTTGGCCTTCAGGTTCTCCTTCTGCTCGCCCTCGGTGGCCTTGAGGTCCTCGTTGCGGGCGGCGAAGAAGTGATCCTGGGCGGCCTTGAAGCGGGCCCACTGGGCGTCGTCCTTCTTGCGGCTGCCCCGGGGAGCCCTGCGCCACCGGTCCATCAGGTCCTTGTAGGCGCGGACGGTCGGCCCCCAGTCGGTGGAGTCCTTCATCGACTCCGCCTCGGCGATGAGCTGCTCCTTGACCTGTGCGGCCTCGCCGTGCTTCTCATCGAGCTGCGAGAAGAACTGCTTGCGCATGCGATCGAAGGAGGCCCGGGCCGAGGACAGCCGCTTCCACAGCGCCTCTTCGGTGGGGCGGTCCAGCGACACACCCTCGGACTGCATCGTCTTCCACGTGGGGACCATCTGACGCATGGTCTCCCCGGCGCTCTTCCAGGAGATCTGCGAGGGATCGGTCGCCACCAGCGCCTCGATGGACTCGACGAACTCGGTGCGGCGCGCCGTGGCCTCCTCCCGAGCGGCCACCCGCTCCGCCTCCAGGGCCTGGATCTTCGACTTCGCGTTCTCGCGCAGATCGTGTGCCCGCGCCCGCAGGGCCGGGATGTCACCGACCACCTGAGGCTCCTTCATGTTCTTGCGAAGGTTCTCCAGCAGACGGTTCAGATCGTTCTGGGTGTGCTCCGGTGCCGCGAGCCTCTTCTCGGTGAGATCGAGGAAGGCCACCAGGTCCAGGTATGCCCGAGCGAAGGGCTCCAGCGCCTTGTCGCGGTCGGCCTCGGCGGTGGTGCCGATCGTGCGCACCTGCGTCCCGTCCTGCACCGTCACCGTGCCGTCCTCGGCCACGGAGCCGAACTCCCGCGCCGCAGCGATCGCCGCCTCGTCGTACTGCGCGGGCGGGGGGACCGCGGGGAGCAGGGGAGCCGAGGGCTTCTTGCCGGCCAGAGCGGCAGGGGAGGGCGCGCCCGGTCGAGGTGAGGGGCGGGGGACCGCTCGGGGCTTCGGGCTCGCCGATGGTGCGGCCTGCGGGGGGACGGGGGTCTCGGACTCGCTCACGACTGAGCTCCTTCGATCTGATCCGCTGCGGGGCGGGACGGGCCGTCACCGGGACGGCCGGGGCTGTCGCGGCGCTCCGGAAGGGGAGCGCCACGAGAGGGAACTCTACAGCGATTCGGCAGGTGATCCGCTCCGCATCCGTCTCCTCGCCGGGGCCATAATGGTCGGGCCCGTCCAAGACCGTCTCCCGTGAAGGAAGTGCATCCCGTGGCGAAGATCTCCGCCCTGTCCGGATTCCCCGAATGGCTGCCCTCCGAGCGCCTTGTCGAGCAGCACGTCATCGACGTGTTCCGCGAGGTCGCCGAGCTGCACGGGTTCTCCGGCATCGAGACCCGCGCGGTCGAGCCGCTCGAGCAGCTGCTGCGCAAGGGGGAGATCGACAAGGAGGTGTACGTGCTGCGCCGCCTGCACGCCGAGGACGAGGACGCCTCGGCCGCCGGGGCGGGATCCGACCCGGCGCGCACCCTGGGCCTGCACTTCGACCTCACCGTGCCCCTGGCCCGGTACGTCCTCGAGCACCAGAACGACCTCGCCTTCCCGCTGCGCCGGTACCAGGTGCAGAAGGTGTGGCGCGGCGAGCGCCCCCAGGACGGCCGATTCCGAGAGTTCTACCAGGCAGATCTCGACGTGATCGGGCAGGACACCCTGCCCGGCCACATCGAGGCCGAGGTGGCCGTGGTGATGGCCGAGATCCTGGCCCGCCTGCCCCTGCCCGCGGTCACCATCCACGCCAACACCCGGAAGCTGTCCGAGGGCTTCTTCCGCTCGATCGGCCTGGAGGACCACACCGCCGTTCTGCGCGCTCTCGACAAGCTCCCCAAGATCGGCGAGGAGGCCGTGCGCGACCTGCTGCTGGGGGAGGCGGGCGCCAGCATCGAGCAGGCCGACGCGTGCCTCGCCTTCGCCCAGATCCGCACCCGTGACGCCTCCTTCGCCGAGCAGGTGCGCGAGCTCGGCGGCCGCGGCGAGATGGTCGAGGAGGGCATCGAGGAGCTCACCGCTGTGGTGGAACGGGTGGAGGCAGCCGTCCCGGGTGTCATCCTGGCGGACCTCTCGATCGCCCGCGGCCTCGACTACTACACGGGCACCGTCTTCGAGAGCTTCGTCGAGGGGCACGAGGGACTGGGCTCGATCTGCTCGGGCGGTCGCTACGACTCCCTGGCCACCGACAACCGCCACAGCTACCCCGGGGTGGGGCTGTCCATCGGGCTCTCCCGCCTGGTGGCGCGGATGCTCTCGGCGCAGATGGTGCGCGCCACCCGGCCTGTCCCCACCTGCGTGCTGGTGTCGGTGGCCGACGAGGGCTCCCGCTCGGACAGCGACGCCGTCGCCCGCGCGCTGCGCTCCCGCGGCATCCCGTGCGAGGTGGCCCCCACTGCCGCGAAGCTCGGCAAGCAGATCCGCTACGCCGACCGACGGGGGATCCCCTTCGTGTGGTTCCCCTCCGCTGACGGCGAGCACGAGGTCAAGGACATCCGCAGCGGTGAGCAGTCCTCCGCCGACGTCGCCACCTGGCAGCCGCCGGCGAAGGACCGCACCGTGCGGATCGTCCCGGCCGACGGGGCCTGACCGATGTGAACTGGCTCACGCGGCGTGCGGGTAAGGAATCTGCCGGCCCCGCCCGTCGTTCGTCCTGGCATGGCTACAGTCACCCTGACCGCTGAGAACCACGACACGACCGTCGAGGACGGCATCGTCCTGATCGACTTCTGGGCGGGCTGGTGCGTTCCCTGCCAGCGCTTCGCCCCGATCTTCGAGAAGGCCGCCGAGGAGCACACCGACGTCACCTTCGCGAAGGTGGACACGGAGGACCAGCAGCAGCTGGCCATGCGCTACGGCGTCACCTCCATCCCCACGCTGGTCGCCTACCGCGAGGGCATCCCGGTGTTCTCGCAGGCCGGGGCCCTGCCGCAGTCGGCACTGGAGGACCTCATCGGCCAGGTGAAGAACCTGGACATGGACCAGGTGCGCAAGGCCTACGCCGAGGCGCAGGAGCAGCAGGAGGGCTGACGAGCCCCGCTCCTCCACGAGACACGAGGCCCGCATCCGATCGGATGCGGGCCTCGGCGCGTCTCCGGGGCCGGTTGCGAGCTGCGACGCTCGCAGCGGCCCGTGGTGGGCCGTCAGTCCCCGTTGCCCTCGTGCCGACGGAACGAACCGGAGCGGCGCTTGGAGTCGAAGCGGGAGCCCCCGCCCTCGCGGTGCCACGGCTTGGCACCGTCGCGTCGCAGCGACCGATCTGCCTCCCGGCGGAACCCGCGGTCGCCGTCCCTCGTGAAGGAGCGGTCGCCGTCGCGGCGGAACGGACGGTCGCCGGCCGGGCGGCGGTCGCGACGGGGTCCGGTGTCCTCGGCGATGCGCAGCTCACGGCCGCCCACCTTCGCCGAGCCGATCGCGGCCAGCTGCTGCGAGCTGAGCCCACCGCGGATCTCCACCAGGGAGAAGCTGCCGAAGATCGAGATCTTGCCGACGTCCTTCCCGTTCACGTTCCCCTCGCCGGTGATCGCCCCGACGATGGCCGGCGGTCGCGCCCCGTGGGTGTGGCCCACACCGATGCGGTAGGCGGTGTAGCCCTTCTCGGTGCGCGGTGCGGGCCGCCGCTCGTCCTCACCGCGGTCACGGCCGCGATCGCGGCCGGTGAGGGTGGCGCCGGTGAACTCCTCGTCCTCGGTGACGGTGCCGGGGCCGTCGTCGCCCACACCCATTGCCGCCAGCGCGACCGCCAGCTCCACGGCATCGAGCTCCTTCTCGGCCAGGAACTCGCCGATCAGTTCGCGGTAGAGCTCCAGGCGGCCCCGCTCCAGGCGCTCGGGTGCCTTGCCCAGCAGGGCCTGCAGCCGATGCTTGGACACGTCCCGCGGGGAGGGGACCTGCGCTTCCTCGAGAGTCTGACGGGTGGCCTTCTCGATCGCCCGCAGGGCGCGCCTCTCGTGAGGACCGATGAAGGTGATGGCCTGACCGCTGCGGCCGGCACGACCGGTGCGGCCGATGCGGTGCACGTAGGCCTCCGGCTCCCGCGGGACGTCGAAGTTGACGACCAGGCCGATCTTCTCCACGTCCAGACCGCGCGCGGCGACGTCGGTGGCCACCAGCACCTTCAGGGAGCCGTCGCGCAGGCGCTCGACGATCTTCTCGCGCTCCTTCTGGGGGACGTCGCCGCTGATGCTCGCGGCGACCAGGCCGCGGGAGACCAGCTCGGAGCCCACCTCCTCGGCAGCGGCGCGGGTGCGCACGAACACGATCGCGGCCTCCGCATCGGTGGTGGCCAGCACCCGGGCCAGGGCACCGGTGCGATGCCGGAACGGCACCACGGCGTAGCTCTGGTGCACGCTGTCCACGGTGGAGGACTGCGGGGAGACGCTCACCCGGACCGGGTCGTCCATGTGCTCGGAGGCCACCTTCTGGATGGCTGGAGGCATGGTGGCCGAGAACAGCGCCACCTGGCGGGTGGCGGGGGAGTGGGACAGGATTTCCTCCACGTCCTCGGCGAATCCCATGCGGAGCATCTCGTCGGCCTCGTCGAGGACGGCGAAGCGCACGCCGTCCAGGCGCAGCGTGCTGCGCTTCATGTGATCCATCACGCGCCCGGGAGTGCCGACGACCACCTGCACGCCGCGGCGCAGTGCCTTCTCCTGCGGGCCGTAGGGGGAGCCGCCGTAGACGGCGACCACGTCCAGACCGTCGATCGAGGTGGCGAAGGACGTGATCGCATCGGCCACCTGCATCGCGAGCTCGCGGGTGGGGGTCAGCACGATCGCCTGGACGGACTTCTCCGCCGGATCCATGGCGGACAGCAGCGGCAGTCCGAAGGCGGCCGTCTTCCCGGTGCCGGTCTGGGCGACGCCGATGACGTCGCGCCCGCTGAGCAGCGCGGGGATCGTCTGCACCTGGATGGGGGAGGGCCGCTCGAAGCCGAGCTCGGCGACGGCGCGGCGCAGAGGAGCCGAGAGCCCCAGGTCGTCGAAACCGGTCTGGGCGGGGGAGGGTGTGTCGTCGGTCGACTCGGGGGCAGGGGCAGCGTCGGTCATGAAGTCCTTCGGCGGTGGGGGTGGAGCCCGGCGAGTCGCGCAGGGCGGTGCTCGTACGGCGACGGGCGGGTGGACCCGCACTACCGCAGGTCGGACGAGGTGACAGTCTACGGGCGGGGCTGCCCCCGGGATAGGGGTGCGTCCGGCGATGTCGCTCACCCTGCGCGGTACGCTGGGCCCCGGCGGCCCGTGCCGCCTCGCGGACCCGGATGCCCGGTCGCACCGGATCCGCGGTACCCGCCCCTAGTGATGAAGGACTTCTCGTGCTGCGCACCCATCTCGCCGGCGAGCTCCGCCCGGAGCACATCGGACAGACCGTCACCCTCACCGGATGGATCGGTCGCCGCCGTGATCACGGCGGCGTGACCTTCCTGGACCTGCGCGACGCCTCCGGGGTGGCCCAGGTGGTGGTGCGCGAGGACGAGGCCATGCATCTGCGCAACGAATACGTGCTGAAGGTCATCGGCACGGTCGATCGCCGCCCCGAGGGCAACGAGAACCCGCAGCTGGCCACCGGCGACATCGAGGTCACCGCGACCGAGGTCGAGGTGCTCAACGCCTCTGCCCCGCTGCCCTTCCAGCTCGACGAGCACACGGAGGTCGGGGAGGAGACCCGTCTGCGCTACCGGTACCTGGACATGCGCAGGCCCGGCCCGGCTCGCATCCTGCGCCTGCGCTCGGACGCCAACCGCGCCGCGCGCGAGACCCTCCTGGACGACGGCTTCGTCGAGGTGGAGACGCCGACCCTCACCCGGTCCACCCCCGAGGGCGCCCGGGACTTCCTGGTCCCCGCGCGCCTGGCCCCCGGCTCTTGGTACGCGCTGCCGCAGTCCCCGCAGCTGTTCAAGCAGCTGCTGATGGTGGGCGGCGTGGAGAAGTACTTCCAGCTGGCCCGCTGCTACCGCGACGAGGACTTCCGCGCGGACCGCCAGCCCGAGTTCACCCAGCTCGACATCGAGATGAGCTTCGTGGACCAGGAGGACGTGATCACGATGGCCGAGGGCGTCGTGAAGAGCGTGTGGGCGCTGGCCGGGCACGAGATCAGCACCCCCATCCCGCGGATCACCTATGAGGAGTCGATGCGCCGCTACGGCTCGGACAAGCCCGACCTGCGCTTCGACCTCGAGATCACGGAGATGACCGAGTACTTCGCGAGCACCCCCTTCAGGGTGTTCCAGGCGCCCTACGTCGGTGCCGTGGTGATGGCCAGAGGTGCCTCCCAGCCGCGCCGCCAGCTCGACGCCTGGCAGGAGTGGGCCAAGCAGCGCGGCGCCAAGGGTCTGGCCTACGTGCTGGTGCAGGAGGACGGCACCCTCGGCGGGCCGGTCGCCAAGAACCTCTCCGAGCAGGAGAAGGAGGGGCTCGCGCAGAAGGTCGGCGCCGAGCCCGGCGACTGTGTGTTCTTCGCCGCCGGCGAGCCCAAGCCTTCCCGCGCCCTGCTGGGGGCCGCGCGGGCAGAGATCGCCGAGCGACTGGGCCTGATCGACCACGACGCCTTCTCCTTCGTGTGGGTGGTGGACGCCCCCATGTTCGAGCCCGCCGGTGACGCTGTCGCCGCGGGCGACGTCGCCGTCGGCTCCGGTGCCTGGACCGCTGTGCACCACGCCTTCACCGCACCCAAGCCCGAGTACCTCGACACCTTCGACACCGACCCGGGCGCCGCCCTCACCGACGCCTACGACCTGGTGTGCAACGGCAACGAGATCGGCGGCGGCTCGATCCGCATCCATCGCCGCGACGTGCAGGAGCGCGTGTTCGCGGTGATGGGACTGAGCCCCGAGGAGGCCCAGGAGAAGTTCGGGTTCCTGCTGGACGCCTTCGCCTACGGTGCCCCGCCCCACGGCGGCATCGCCTTCGGCTGGGACCGCGTGGTGGCACTGCTGTCCGGTGTGGAGTCGATCCGCGAGGTGATCGCGTACCCGAAGTCCGGCGGCGGCTACGACCCGCTCACGCAGGCCCCGGCACCGATCACCCCGCAGCAGCGCAAGGAGGCCGGCATCGACGCGAAGCCCGCAGCTCCCGCGAGGAAGAAGGAGGCGAAGGACAGCGCCGAGGCGGGCCCGACGGGCGGCGACCAGCAGGCCTGAGCTCGCAGCGACCCCGAGCACGACGAAGCCCCCCCGGGGATCCGGGCGGGCTTCGTGCCGACGGGCGGTGCGCGTCAGCCGCGCGGAGCCTCACCGTGCTTGATCATGGGCCGGGGCAGTCGCCAGCGGCGGATCTGGATCGAGCGCATGATGCCGTATCCCACCAGTCCCCTCTCCACGTCACCGAAGCGCTCGGTGAGCACGGCGCGCAGGCGCTTGCGCAGGAACACCGAGTCCACCACGCAGGCGATGATCCCGCCCCACAGCACGATGATCATGCCGGTGCTCATCACCATGTACAGGTCAGGCCTGACCAGCGGCAGCACCAGTGCCACCAGCATGAAGGCCAGGGCGACCGGGAAGAAGATCTCGGCGAGATTGCGCCGGGAGTCGACGACATCGCGCACCAGGCGACGCTCGGGCCCGCGGTGCTGGATCGGCATGTTCTTCTCGTCGCCGGTCATCAGCGCCTGCTGGGCGTTCATCCGCTCCCGCTGGGAACGCTCCCGGTCCCGCCGGCGCGCCTCCTTGCGGTCGGTGACCACCAGCGGACGGCGCCGGGCGGCTTCGGCCTCGCGGCGGCTGCGGGTGGGCCGACCCTTCGAACCGGGCCTGACGGGCTGCGGCTCCGGCTCGGGCTGGGCGGGGGGCTGGGACTTGCGGAAGATCACCGGGGCATTCTAGGCGGGGTCACCTGGGACGCGTCCGGGCGGTACGGTGGCAGGCATGAACGGAGTTGACGATCACATCCCGTCCCGTCCCCGGAGCGATGCCGGAAGCGGCACGGCACCGTGGGGCCCTGACACCGATCCTTCCGCGCTGGACGCGCAGCTCCAGCAGCTCCTGCCCCAGGCGATCGCGGATCTCGAGGACCTCGTGCGCATCCCCTCGATCGCGTTCCCCGGCTACGACCGCCAGCCCGTGCACCGCAGCGCCGAGGCTGTGGCGGACCTGCTGCGCGATGCCGGCCTGCAGGAGGTCTCGATCGAGTCCGTGGGGGACGGTGCACCGGCGGTGATCGCCCGCACCCCTGCCCGGGAGGGCATGCCCACCGTGATGCTGTACGCCCATCACGACGTGCAGCCCACCGGGGATGTCGAGGCGTGGTCCAGCGCCCCGTTCGAACCGACCCGCCGGGGCGATCGGCTGTTCGGCCGCGGGGCCGCCGACGACAAGGCCGGCGTCATGGCGCACGTGACCGCCCTGCGCCTGGTCGGGGAGCAGCTGGCCGCCGACGGCATCGGGGTGACCGTCTTCGTGGAGGGGGAGGAGGAGTGCGGCTCGCCCACCTTCCGCCCGTTCATCGAGGCCTACCGCGAGCAGCTCGCCGCCGATCTGATCATCGTGGCGGATTCGGCCAACTGGGACGTGGGCACCCCCGCCCTGACCACCAGCCTGCGCGGTGTGGTGGACCTGACCGTCGAGGTGCGGGTGCTCGAGCACGCCGTGCACTCCGGGCTGTTCGGTGGACCCGTCCTGGACGCCCTCACCCAGCTCTCCCGCCTGATCGCCACCCTGCACGACGGGAACGGCGAGGTCGCCGTCGAGGGCCTGGTCCGCGCCGCGGACCCCGCCGTCGAGATGCGAGAGGCCGACTACAGGCGAGATGCAGGGGTCCCCGCCGGCCTCGCCCTGTCCGGGACCGGTGGTATCGCCGCCCGGCTGTGGACCAGGCCCGCACTGTCCGTGATCGGGATCGATGCACCCGCCGTCAAGGAGGCCTCCAACACCCTGATCCCCGCGGCTCGGGCGAAGATCTCCCTGCGCATCCCGCCCGGCCAGGAGCCCGCCGCCGCCATGGAGGCCCTGGCGAGGCATCTGGAGGCGCACACGCCGCCCACCGCACAGGTGACCATCCACCAGGGCGAGGAGGGCAAGCCCTACCAGGCGAAGCAGGACACCCCCGCCACCGCCCTCGCGCGAGCGGCGCTCGGCACCGCCTGGGGCACCGAGGCCGTGGACACCGGGCTGGGCGGCTCCATCCCCTTCATCGCCGATCTGCTGGAGGTCTTCCCCGACGCGGAGGTGCTGGTGACGGGGGTGGAGGATCCGCAATCGCGGGCACACGGCATCGACGAATCGCTCCACCTGGGGGAGTTCGCCCGCGTGTGCCTGGCCGAGGCGCTGCTGCTGCGCGGCGCGGGTGCTCTGGGCAGGGCCTCGTGACCCATCCCCACGACCGCAGCGGGCGAGAGCCGGGAGCCAGCCCCACCGTCTCGATCCTGACGGTGCCCGCCCTGTTCGGCGGGCTCGTGCTCGGCTTCCTCGCCGGGTACTTCCTCGTGTGGTGGGGGGCGCTGGTGGTCATCGCCGTGGTGATGGGGGCGTTCGCCGCCGTCGTCTCCGGCCGGGAGCGGGATGCCGCCACCGCGCTGATCCTCGGCACCGTACTGGGCTACGGGGGAGTGCTGCTGCTGGCCACGTTCCGCGGGGCGCTCTGACAGCAGCCGCAGCACCGCGAGGGTGAGCCGCATCGCCCCCGCGCCCCGGCCACCGCCCGATCGAGCGGCGTAGGCTTGTGACACATCAGCTCTCCGAGGAGGACCTCCATGACCATCGCCACCGAGCGCCCGTCCGCCGCCCACGGCGTGACCCTCACGCCCGTCGCCGTCGCGAAGGTGAACTCTCTGCTCGAGCAGGAGGGGCGCGATGACCTCCGCCTGCGCATCGCGGTGCAGCCGGGCGGCTGCTCCGGTCTCATCTACCAGCTCTACTTCGACGAGCGCCTGATGGACGGCGATCTCACCGTCGACTTCGATGGCGTCGAGGTGGTGGTGGACAAGATGAGCAACCCGTACCTCACCGGTGCCGTGATCGACTTCGCCGACAGCATCGAGAAGCAGGGCTTCACGATCGACAATCCCAACGCGCAGAGCTCCTGCGCCTGCGGCGACTCCTTCGCCTGAGCCGCACCTCACAGTGCGCGTCCAGGGCCGCCCGCCCAGCGTGCCTTTGGTCCCGGACGCTCGCAGAACGCGTATGATGACGGGGTGCCGTCAAGTGTCGGGGCCGCAGAAAGTCCTGGTCCTGGCCTTCCCGCGAGGGAACGGCACCGCGGGCGGCAGCCCACCGAGCACCGGCTCCCCTCCCCAGGGGCCCACGGAACGAGCGGAAGGTCATCCTCAGTGATCCCCCAGGCCACACAGCGTCCGCGGCGTCGACGCCGCGCGGCGGCAGCAGGCGCGGCCCTCGCGGCGCTGCTGCTCACCGGTTGCACCGACGAGCAGCTGCGCGGGTACCTCCCCGGCTACAACGACGGCCAGGTCACCAACCACACCGAGCGCATCACCCAGATGTGGGTGGGCTCCTGGTCCGTGCTGGTCCTGGTCGGCCTGCTGGTGTGGGGACTGACCATCTGGTGCGCCATCGCCTACCGTCGCCGCAAGGACGACGTCGGCTACCCGATCCAGCTCCGCTACCACGTGCCGCTGGAGCTGATGTTCACCCTGCTGCCCGTAGTCATGATCATGACCCTCTTCTACTTCACCCAGCGCGACGTGCGCGAGATCGAGCACCACGTGGCCGAGCCCGACCTGACCGTCAACGTGGTGGCCAAGCAGTGGAGCTGGGACTTCAACTACGTCGAGCACGATGTGCACGAGCCCGCTGGCGTGCAGTCCTTCCAGACCGGCCAGGAGGGCGCAGCCGAGGCCCTGCCCGTGCTGTACCTCCCCGTCGGCCAGACGGTCGAGTTCCAGCTCGACTCCCGCGACGTGATCCATTCCTTCTGGGTTGTGGACTTCCTCTACAAGAAGGACATGTTCCCCGGCCACACCACGAGCTTCCAGATCACTCCCACACGTGAGGGCGTCTACGCGGGCAAGTGCGCCGAGCTGTGCGGCGAGTACCACTCGGACATGCTCTTCAACGTGCACGTGGTCTCCCAGGAGGAGTTCGACCAGCGCATGCAGGAGCTCGAGGAGCAGGGTTACACCGGCCAGCTCGGTGTGGACCTGAACCGCAACGAGGAGGACTGGTCGATGCGCGAGCGCTACGACGAGGCACACCCCCGCAACGCCGAGCGCACCACCACCCCGCCTGCTGAGGAGAACGACCAGTGAGCGCCCCCACCACCACCACCCGTCAGGTGCCCGCACGCTTCGAGCAGCGCGGTGAGCACAAGCGCGGGAACAAGATCTTCGATCTGCTGACCACCACGGACCACAAGCTCATCGGTCTGCTCTACATGGGCATGGCCTTCGCCTTCTTCTGCTTCGGCGGTGTGCTGGCGCTGATGATCCGCGCCGAGCTGTGGGAGCCCGGCCTTCAGGTCGTGGTCTCCAAGGACCAGTACAACCAGCTGTTCACCATGCATGGCACGATCATGCTGCTGATGTTCGGCACCCCGCTGTTCAACGGCTTCGCGAACTACCTGGTGCCCCTGCAGATCGGCGCCGTCGACATGGCGTTCCCGCGACTGAACATGTTCGCCTTCTGGCTCACCCTGTTCGGTTCGCTGATCGCCGTGGGCGGCTTCCTCACCCCGCAGGGCGCGGCCTCGTTCGGCTGGTTCGCCTACGCGCCCCTGGCCGACACCACGTTCAGCCCCGGGCTGGGCGGTGATCTGTGGGTCTTCGGACTGGCGTTGCAGGGCTTCGGAACCATCCTGGGCTCGGTCAACTTCATCACCACGATCATCTGCATGCGCATGCCCGGCATGACGATGTTCCGCATGCCGGTCTTCACCTGGAACGTGCTGATCACGGGCGTTCTGGTGCTGATGGCGTTCCCGCCGCTGGCCTCCGCGCTGCTGGCGCTCGGCGCTGACCGTCGCTTCGAGGCGCAGATCTTCAACCCTGAGAACGGTGGCCCGGTGCTGTGGCAGCACCTGTTCTGGTTCTTCGGCCACCCCGAGGTGTACGTGCTCGCCCTGCCGTTCTTCGGCATCGCCTCGGAGATCATCCCGGCCTTCAGCCGCAAGCCGATCTTCGGCTACAAGACGCTGGTGGGCGCCACCATCTCGATCGCCGCCCTGTCCGTGACCGTGTGGGCCCACCACATGTACACCACGGGCGCAGTCATGCTGGACTTCTTCGCCTTCATGACGATGCTGATCGCCGTGCCCACGGGCGTGAAGTTCTTCAACTGGGTGGGCACCATGTGGAGGGGGTCGATCACCTTCGAGACCCCGATGCTGTTCACCCTCGGCTTCCTAACCACGTTCCTCTTCGGTGGGCTCACCGGCGTGATCCTGTCCAGCCCGGTGCTCGACTTCCACATCTCCGACACCTACTTCGTGGTGGCCCACTTCCACTACGTGATCTTCGGGACCGTCGCCTTCGAGATGTTCGCCGGCTTCTACTTCTGGTGGCCGAAGATGTTCGGCTACAAGCTCAGCGAGAAGATCGGCAAGATCCACTTCTGGATGCTGATGATCGGCTTCCACATGACGTTCCTGGTGCAGCACTGGCTGGGCGTCATGGGTGCTCCCCGCCGCTATGTGAACTACCTCGCCGAGGACGGCTTCGGCTGGATGAACCAGCTCTCCACCGTGGGGGCGTTCATCCTGGGTGCCTCCACGTTGCCGTTCATCCTCAACGTGGTGCTCACCCACATCAAGCGCGAGAAGGTCTTCGTGGACGACCCGTGGGGCTACGGCGCCTCGCTCGAGTGGGCCACCTCCTGCCCGCCGCCGCGTCACAACTTCCATTCGCTGCCGCGCATCCGCTCCGAGCGTCCCGCCTTCGACCTCCACCACCCGGAGGTCAGCGCGCAGGACCACATGCTGAATCAGGAGCCGGCACAGAACAGGGACACCAACTGACATGAGAGCATCAGCGCGCATCTTCTGGATCCTCGCGGTCTTCTTCCTGATCGTGGCGATCATGTACGGCCTTCTCACCGGTTTGTACGAGCCTCTCGGCATCGAGCCCGTCGGGTTCCCGGCCATCCTGGCGCTGTCCGGACTGGCAGCCATGATCGGCACGTACCTCACGCTCAACAACCGCAAGTTCGGGACCCGTCCGGAGGACCGTCTGGACGCGGAGGTCGAGGACGAGGCCGGTGTGCAGGGCAGCTTCGCGCCCTACAGCTGGTGGCCCCTGTGGGCGTCCCTCGGTGCCGCCCTGGTGTTCCTGGGGGTTGCTGCGGGTTGGTGGATCTTCGCCCTGGGCATCATCGTCTCGATCTACGGCGTGATCGGCTGGGTGATGGAGTTCTCCACCGGCCAGTACAGGCACTGACCTCGCCGCATCGAA
>NZ_JALXKT010000045.1:0-25681 GCF_025144775.1 Brachybacterium sp. p3-SID957
ACTGGTGATGAGTGTGTGCTCCTCCTTCATCCCTTCCCCTTTTTCATGCTGGCGCGCCCTGGCGAAGCAGGTTCCCTTCCCGCGGTGCGGGGGGTGCGGGTGCGAGACGGACGGTGCGGGCTGTCTCGGGGGTCGGTGCGTCGGGTTCCACAGGTGCAGGGGGCAGCCAGTGCACAGCGGAGCGGTAGACTCAATTCTTGCGGTGAACGTCCGTTCGGGCTCCGGGCCCGTTACTCGGATCCACCGCGTGACAGTCGTCCCCCGTCGGCAGCGGTGCTCCGCACAAGCCGACTGCGCCCCCCAGGAGAGCAATGCCGTCCAGCCTGTCGGCCGTGCCCGACATCGATGAGCAGCTGGCCCAGACCATGCTGGAGCGGCTCGCCGTCATCGAGGATCGCCTGCGGGAGTCGGTGAGCACCAACGATCACCTGGCACGGTGGACCGCGCGCCACCTGCTGGACGCCGGCGGCAAGCGCGTGCGCCCGATGCTCGTGCTTCTCGCGGCGTCCCTGGGGGACGCCCAGCGGGATGAGGTCATCGATGCAGCAGTCCTGGTCGAGCTCACGCACCTGGCGAGCCTGTACCACGACGATGTGATGGACTCGGCCAGCACGCGGCGGGGCACCCGCAGCGCCCATGCGATCTGGGGCAACAACGTGGCGATCCTGACCGGGGACTTCCTCTTCGCGAGAGCGAGCGGTCTGAGCTCGCGGCTTGGCACCGAAGCAGTGCAGCTGCACTCGCTGACCTTCGAACGTCTGTGCCTCGGCCAGCTTCATGAGACGGTCGGCCCTCAGGACGACGAGGATCCTTTCGAGCACTACATCTCCGTGCTGTCGGACAAGACCGCTTCGCTGCTCGCGCTGGCCGGCCAGCTCGGCGCGCTGCAGGCCGGGGCGCCCGAGGGCAGCGCTGAGGTGATGCGTCGCTACGGCGAGAAGATCGGGGTGGCGTTCCAGCTCGCCGATGACGTGCTGGACCTCGAGAGCGATCCTGGCACCAGCGGGAAGACACCGGGTACGGACCTGCGCGAAGGCGTCCCCACCATGCCCACCTTGCTCGTTCGTCGGCGCGCTGCCGCCGGCGAGCGCCGGGCCGCTGCGATCGTGGAGCGGCTCGAGGGGGACCTGAGCGATGACGCCGCACTGGAGGAGGTCGTCGCGATGCTCCGGGAAGATCCGGCGCTGGAGGAGACGCGCACTCTTGCCCAGCGCACTGCAGACGAAGCGATCGGCGTGCTGTCAGAGCTGCCGGCCGGTGCGGTGCGGGATTCGCTGGCGGGCTTCGCCCGTTCGCTGGTCCAGCGGAGCCGGTGAACGTCTCCGCTTCAGAGGCGGCGCGGTGAACTCCTGGTGAACCGCCTACGAGAGTGGAACCGTGACCAGGACGTTCACCAGATGGTGATCTGCGCCGCGTAGCTCCGGAGTGCTCCGCACAGTACCCTGGGGGCGCGTGCGCACCGCCCGGTCAGGCTCGGGGGTCCGGTCGCCGACGACGGAGGCCTCTGGCGTGCGCACCGCTGGTCATTGGTGCTTCGTAGGGGGTTCGGATGTCGGTCACTCACGGGGTGAAGCGGCGGCGCCGCCGCTCCGGTGCGATCTCCGGGGCGGTGCTGGCGATCCTGGCCCTGGTGGTCACCGGCTTCGCGATCAAGTACCCCGGGCTCACCTCCTCCGAGGTCGACGTCACCAACGGCGGCGTCTGGGTGATGAACGAGCAGAAGCGGCTGATGGGCCGACTGAACGTCGACGCCCAGGAGCTCGACGCCCGCCTCGCCATGAACGGCGAGGACCTCGATCTGCTGCAGTCCGGGTACACGGTCATCGAGACCGGCCCGCGCGGCATGACCCCGATCAACACCGCAGCCGTGAGCCGCAACGCCCTGGTCGAGCTCCCGCCCGGGTCGGAGGTGCGACTGGGGGGCGACCGCGTCGCTGTTGCAGCCCCCGATGGCCGGATGTGGATCCTGTCCCCGGAGGAGGCTGCCGCCTTCAACCCGAGCGCTGTCGACCCCACCTACGAGGGAAGCAGCAAGGCGCCGCAGATCGCCGTGTCCAGCCAGGGCACCGTCCACCTGCTGGAGGGCGACAAGCTGCTGGTGTTCCCCTACACCGAGGACACCCGTAAGGCCAAGCCGAACGATCCGATCGTGGTCGGGGGGCTCTCCACCGGTGAGGAGATGGTGGAACTCACCGTCGTCGGCGAGCAGCCCGTGATCCTGGACCGCGAGAATCGCATGCTGCGCCTGGGCACCGAGGTGAAGGAGTACCAGCTCACCGAGTACGGGGTCTCCGATCTGACCACGGCGCGTCTGCAGCAGCCCAGCCCCGCATCGAAGGACGTCGTCCTGGCCACCCAGGACACGCTGTTCCTGATCCCCCTGAACGGCGGTGAAGCCGAGGCCCATGCTGCCCGTGGCACGGGACGTCCGGTCGCTCCCGCGCAGGCGCGAGGATGTGCCTACGGGGCATGGAACGACTCCTCCGCGTACGTGCGTGCCTGCGGGGACGACGTCATCAGCGAGACGGTTCCGGATGCGAACAGCGACGGTGACCTGGTCCTGCGCGTCAACCACGACCTGGTGGTGCTCAACGACCAGAAGTTCGGGCTGTCCTGGATGATCACCGACGACATGCAGCTGGTCGACGAGTGGAAGATCCGGCAGGACATCCAGACCAGTGACGCCGAGGAGCGCGAGGAGGAGACCCTCACCACCACGATCACCAACGTGGCGGCGGAGCGCGACGAGAAGAACCGGCCGCCGGTGGCCAATGACGACGAGTTCGGTGTGCGGGCAGGCAAGAGCGTCGTCCTACCCGTGACGCGCAACGACACCGACCCCGACGGCGACATCCTCACGGTGTCCGTTCAGGGCGAGCAGCCCTCCATCGGAACGGTCACCCCGATCAGGGGCGGCACCCAGCTGCAGATCGAGGTGGACGAGGATGCCACCGGGACGGCGAGCTTCACGTACGTCGCGGATGACGGTCGGGGCGAGAGCGATACCGCGACCGTCACGCTCGATGTCACCGGCCCCGCGGACAACCGGGCCCCCGCCCCCACGGCCGAGAACATCACCAAGGTGCAGGTGCGCTCCGGACAGGAGGTCTCCTTCAACATCCTCCCCTACTGGGAGGACCCCGACGGCGACGCCTTCTACCTCGCCAATGCCACCGTGCAGCCTGAGGACGTCGTCACCTTCCGCCCCGATGGCCTGATCACCTTCACCGACGCCGGTCTGACCACGGGTGAGAAGAAGGTCCAGCTCACCTTCCGCGACGAGCGCGGCATGCAGGGAGAGGGCACCCTCGAGATCGAGGCGGTCTCCGAGAACGATCTGGCACCGATCACCACCGCGGACCACGTCCGGATCGTGGCTGGACGCACCGCGACGATCAAACCACTGGTCAATGACCTCAACCCCAACGGCGGTCAGCTCGAACTGACCAACGTCTCCGAGAACGATGCCCTCGAGGTGGACCCCGCCCTGGAGGCCGGTACCGTCAACGTCTCCGGCGCCGAGCCCGGAACCTACTACCTCGACTACACGGTGGCCGCCAGCAGCTCCAGCTCGGCCTCGCTGGGACTAATCCGCGTGGACGTGGTCGAGGCGAGCTCCGAGCAGCTGATCCCCGTGGCCGTGGACGACATGGGAACGGTCACCACCGGTACCGAGACCCTGATCGACCCGCTGGAGAACGACGTGGACCCCGCCGGCGGGGTCCTGGTGGTCAACTCCGTCTCCGTCCCTGAGGGCAGCGGGTTGAAGGCCACAGTGATCGCCCACGGGCTGGTCCGGGTGGAAGCCGAACCGGGAGCCGTGGCCGGTGCGGAACCAGTGCCCCTGACCTACCAGGTCGGCAATGCTGCAGGGACCGCCGAAGGAACGATCCGGGTGATGGTCGCGCAGACCGACACCCAGTTCGCCAACCCGATCGCAGTGCCCGACCGGGCCACGGTGCGCGCCGGAGACATGGTGCTCGTCGACGTGGTCGGCAATGACATCTCACCCACAGGATCGAAGCTCACCCTGGGCCAGATCCTCGACGGATCTCGCGCCGAGGACAAGGGACGCGTGGAGACCCTCCAGAACCAGATCCGCTTCATCGCGAACGATGACGCCAGCGGGGAGGCCGTCATCAAGTACGAGGTGCTCGACGAGACCGGGCGCGACGGGTCGGCGAACCTCACGGTGCGGATCGTGCCCGCCGACGCCTCCAACGCTCCACCCAGGCCTGAGAACCTCACTGCGCGGACCGTGGCCGGCACGTCCGTCCGGATCCCCGTGCCCACCACCGGCATCGACCCCGACGGCGACTCCGTGATGCTGATGGGCATCACCAGCCCGGCCCCCCAGCTGGGTGAGGTGGTTTCGGCCACCGGTGAATGGATCGAGTACGTACCCCACGAGGGATCCGTGGGCACCGAGCGGTTCCGGTACCAGGTGATGGACCGGCAGGGCGCGCTCGGCACCGCCGAGGTGCTGGTGGGCATCGCGGAGCCCAACGACACCAACCAGCCGCCCTACGCCGTCGACGACGTCGTCGAGGTGCGCCCCGACCGCGAGGTCCAGGTGCAGGTACTGGACAACGACACCGACCCCGAGGGCACTCCGCTGAGCGTGGTCGCCGCCGACACCGAGGCACTCACCGACATCCACGTGCACAGCGGGGAGGATGCGGCCGAGAACCTGGTCACGGTGACCACGCCGCCAGAGAACGGCACGCACCAGGTGCTGTACAGCGCCTCGGACGGTCAGCTGAAGAGCTCGGCCACGGCCACCATTAAGGTGGACGAGAACGCCCCGTACCGCTCCCCGATCGCACGGGACGACTTCGTCGAGGCGCAGGACGTGCTGGATCCGGAGGCCGAGCACGTCGACGTCGATGTGCTGGCCAACGACTCCGACCCCGACGGCAGCGTCACCGATCTAACCGTCACCCTCGACGGCGCGCCGGAGGGAGTGGAGCTGCGGGAGAACGGCGTCGTCCGCATCGCGCCCCAGGACGAGCAGCAGCGGTACCGGTACCAGATCGAGGACGTCGACGGCCGCACCGCCGCCGGCTACATCTGGGTGCCGGGCCGGGCGAAGCAGGCACCGGTCTGGGTGGGCGGGACCGTGCAGGTGCAGGCAGGTGCGGAGACCACGATCGACCTGTCCGATCCGAACAACATCCGCGTCCGCCCCGGTGCTGAGGCGGCCACCGTGACCGATCCTTCCTTGGTCACGGCGGCGCACACCGACGGCACCCAGCTGGTGCAGGACGAGTCCACGCTGCTGTACCGCGCCGCTGAGGGCTTCTCCGGCAACGACACCATCTCCGTCGAGGTCACCGATGGCGAGGTGGGGGACCCGATGGCTGCCACTGCCATCCTCGCCATCTCCGTGGAGATCACCGCCGAGGACGAGAACCTGCCGCCCACGCTGCAGGGCGCTCTGCTGGAGGTGGAGCAGGGGGGCACCCAGGCCTCCGTCGATCTCGCCGCGAGTGCCGCGGACCCGGAGGGGGACGACCTCACCTTCGCGCTGGGGGAGGTCTCCGAGCCCGAGGGGGTGACGATCGGCCTGGACGGATCCTCCGTCACGGCCCAGGCGACACCACGGGCCGCCAAGGGCTCGATCGTCAGTGTTCCCGTCACCGTCACGGACGGCACGAACGATCCCGTCGAGGCCACGGTGCAGGTGACGGTCACCGGCTCCAACCGCCCTCGCCTGGCTGCGGTGCTGGACACCACGGTGATCGATGCAGGCACCACGCAGTCCATCGACGTGCTGGCCAACGACTCGAACCCCTTCCCCGGGGGCAACCGCACCGTCATGACCCCCGTGGTCACCAGCGGCAGGGGGAGCATCGACGTGGAGGGAGACCAGGTCGCCATCACCCCGGACGAGGACTTCCACGGGATCCTCACCGCGACCTACACGGTGCGCGATGACACCGAGGATCCGGCTCGTGATGCCACCGGGGAGATCCGGGTGACCGTGCGCGGCAAACCGGAGGCGCCGTCGGCCCCGCGCGTCGCGGAGGTCGGGGACGGCATCGTCGATCTGAACTTCACGCCCGGTGTGGACAACGGCGCTCGGATCACGGGCTACCGCGTCACCTCCGCCTCCGGCCCCCCGGTCAGCCAGGAGTGCGCCTCCACCTCGTGCACGATCACGGGCCTCACGAACGATGTGGAGTACACCTTCCAGGTGATCGCCATCAACGAGGTGGGGGAGTCGGAGCCGTCGGCCCCCTCGGCCACCGCGCGCCCGGACGTGCGCCCGGAAACCCCGGGGGCGCCGTCCGCGCAGCGCGGGGACAGCCGTCTCACCGTCGCCTGGAATGCTCCGGTCAACCGTGGCTCCGCCATCCAGAGCTACGACCTGCAGATGCAGGACACCGCCACCGGCGAGCTGGTGGAGAAGGAGATGGGAGGCGGCACCACCCAGCACGTGTGGGAGGGACTGACCAACGGCACCGACTACCGGTTCCGGGTGCGGGCCCGCAACCTCGCCCCCGAGCCCTCGGAATGGTCCGCGTGGTCGGTGGCCGAGCACCCCGCAGGGCCCCCGGCCAAGCCCAGCGGCGCCATGACCGCAGAACGGGTCAACGACCCCAAGGGCGGTGGAGTGAAGGTCACCTGGCCGGCGATGACCAGGGCCGAGGCCAACGGCGAGCCCATCTCCAGCTACATCGTCCGCTCGTCGTCCGGGCAGTCCGCCACGGTGGGAGGCGATGCCCGTACGCACACGTTCTACGACCTCGACCAGGACTCCGCCCACACGTTCACCTACACGGGCGTGAACTCGGTGGGGGAGGGTGTGGCTCCGTCCGCCCCCTCCAACGAGGTGACGCCATGGGCGATGCCTGCGCCGCCCACCTCCGTCTCGGCGTCGATGCCGAGTGAGGGCACAGGTGATGGTCCCAACAAACGGGCCACCGTCACATGGTCGGGCGCCTCGGGCAACGGCACCACGATCAAGGACTATGTGGTCCGTTGGGAGGGAGGCTCCACGGTGGTGAACGCTCCCGCGGAGTCCGCGGCCATCACCGGGCTGGACAACGGGAAGTCGTACACCTTCACCGTTCAGGCCAGGAACCGTTTCAAGGGCGGCGAGAGCGCGCTGTCGAAGGCCTCCAACTCGGTGACCCCGTACACCAGACCGGCCGGCCCCGCGATCAGTGCCAGCAATGGGAAGTGCTCGGACGGGACCACATGCCCCGTGTCCTTCTCCATCACCGCGAACGGCAGTGATGGGGGTGCCGGGGGCAAGACCCTTCAGTACCGCGTGGACGGCGGCAGCTGGAAGAACGCCTCCGGGACCTCGTACACCCACAAGGCGAATCTGAAGTCCGGCGGATCGATGACGGTCGAGGCGCGGGTGACCAACGCCAAGGGCCTGGTCAGTGATGTCCGCTCCGCCACCCAGAAGGCGCGGACCTACACCCCGCCGGTGCCGACCGTCGCTGGTGGCGGCCCTGACTGGGGAGGGAAGGTGCCGCCGGGCGCTGCCGGTTGCAGTTCGAACAACTGCTACTACTTCACGATCACGTTCGAGAACCTGGAACCCGGTGAGACGTACCAGGTCGTCTACAAGAGTGTGGATACAGACGGTGTATTCAAGGAATGGGCCAGCTTCTCGTTGACCGCAGATTCGCGGGGGCGGGTGACCACGCCGCAACGCTTCTACGGCCACTGGCAGAGCACCGGGAATCCCAATGTGGTGTACATCGGCAGTAAGTCGATCGAGCAGAGGGAAGTCGGACGTTACTACAGCCCGGACTGATCATCGCGCTGCGCTACCTACTATTGCCACGCCGTTGACCGTATACGGCGTGCCCTGCTTCCACTTCCAGGAGAGACCCCGACCATGAGCATGACCCCCGAACAGGCACGCTGGTTCGCCGACACCTTCGACAAGCTGGTCCAGAGCGTCGGTCAGGCCGTGCTCGGCAAGAACAACGTGGTGCGCCTGGTGCTCACCGCGATGATGTCGCCGGGCCACGTGCTTCTGGAGGACGCCCCCGGCACGGGGAAGACCTCGCTGGCACGTTCGATCGCGGCGACCGTGCAGGGCACCAGCACCCGCATCCAGTTCACCCCGGACCTGCTGCCCTCGGACGTCACCGGTGTGACGATCTACGACCAGAACACCAAGGCCTTCGAGTTCCACAAGGGACCCGTGTTCGCCAACGTGGTGCTGGCCGATGAGATCAACCGCGCCTCGCCGAAGACCCAGTCCGCCATGCTCGAGGTGATGGAGGAGGGTCGCGTCACCGTCGACGGCGTCACCCACGAGGTGGGCAATCCGTTCATGGTGATCGCCACCCAGAACCCCATCGAGCAGGCCGGCACCTACCGCCTGCCCGAGGCGCAGCTGGACCGCTTCTTGATGAAGACCTCCCTGGGCTACCCCGATCACGCCTCCAGCGTGCAGATCCTGCAGGGCTCCGCCGTGCGCGACCGCAGCCGCCAGCTCGCCCCGCGCATCTCCCTGCAGGCCGTCAACGACATGACCCAGCTCGCCTCCACCGTGCACGTGGATCCGGCCGTGCTGGAGTACGTCTCGCGCCTGATGGAGGAGACCCGCCTCGCGCCCGAGGTGCGCGTCGGCGTCTCGATCCGCGGAGCGCTCGCCCTGATGCGCGCTGTGAAGGTGTGGGCAGCGGTCCACGGCCGCCACTACGTCATCCCCGATGACGTCAAGGAGCTGGTGGACGTGGTGTGGCTGCACCGCTTCGTGCTGGACCCGGAGGCAGAGTTCTCCGGGACCACGGCGAAGTCCGTGATGCACAAGATCCTCAGCGAGGTGGCGCCGCCCCAGGCTCGACAGCGGACGGCATGAACGTCGATACCCCCCTTCCCAGCAACACGGCCGACGCCAAGGCCGCTCGCCGGGCCGCCAAGGCCGCACGCAAGCGCGAGCGCACCGCGGCCCGCGCCGCTGCTCGGCGTGCCAAGCGGCGCGGTGGCGTCTCGGAGTCACAGGCCCCTGCGGGCAGCTCCGACGCGACCTCCGGTCCGGGCACTGCTGCAGGCGAGGAGCCCCTCGGGCTGCGCGGGCGCCTTGGGGGGTTCTGGATGCGCCGGATCCACCCGGTCCTGGACGTGATCTCACCGATCGGCTGGGCGGTGCTCGGGGTCGCGGTGGCGTGCTGGATCCTGGGGCTCGTGCTCCGCATCACCGAGCTGAACGTGATCGCGCTGACGCTCACCGTGCCCCTGGTGCTGGCAGCACTGTTCGTGCTGGGACGCACGTCCTACAAGGTGACCCTGGACCTGCAGTCCCACCGCGTGGTCGTGGGTACGCGGGCCGTGGGCCGGGTCGAGGTCGCCAATCCCACGCAGCGCGTCATCCTGCCGTCCCGGATCGAGCTGGCCGTCGGTCAGGCCACGGCGCAGTTCATGGTGCCACGCCTGGCGGCGGAGCAGTCGCACGAGGAGCTGTTCGCGGTGCCCACCAAGCGTCGGGCCGTGCTGGTGGTGGGTCCCGTGCGCTCGGTGCGGGACGACCCCCTGTCGCTGATGCGCCGACAGGTCACCTGGGCCCGATCGCAGGAGCTGTACGTGCACCCCCGCACCGTGCGCCTGGACGGGGCCGCCAGCGGATTCCTGCGCGACCTGGAAGGCACGCCGTCCTCGGACCTGTCCAGCTCCGACATCGCCTTCCACGCGCTGCGGGACTACACACCGGGGGACGACCGCCGCCACGTGCACTGGCGCACCACCGCGCGCACCGGCAAGCTGATGGTCCGCCAGTTCGAGGAGACCCGCCGTTCCCACGTGGTGGTGGCGCTGGACAACCTCGCCGACCACTACGCGAGCGAGGACGAGTTCGAGCTGGCCGTCTCCGCCGCCGCCTCGATCTCCGCCCAGACGATGCGCGAGGAGAAGGAGCTGACCCCGTTCAGCTTCGACGCCCTCCAGCGCACCGCCACCTTCCGCGTACTGATGGACGACTACACCGTGCTCGAGCAGCTCCGCGACCGCCACTCCCTGCACGAGCTCGGGCAGCAGGCGGCCGACCTGGCTCCCAACGCGTCTGCGGTGATGATGGTGGTGGGCTCCCACACCACGGCGCGAGAGCTCAACTCCGCGGCCAACCAGCTGCCCATCGGGGTGCTCGCCGTGGCGATCCGCTGCATGGACGACGCCGAGGTGCGGCGCAGCTCCATCGGGGGCCTGGACGTGGTGACCCTCGGCGACCTCGATGCGCTGCCCAAGGCACTGCGGGCGGTGGGCCGATGAACGCGCGCGCCACGTACTTCGCCTCGGTCAGCAATGGGCGGCGAGCCGTCGACGTGCTGGTGCTGGGCTCGCTGTTCGTGATCGCACTGTTGGGCTTCCAGACCGTCTACGGCGGCATCCAGTACGTGCTCACCGGGCTGATGGCCCTGGTGCTGGCCACACTGGTGGCGCTGATCGCGGCCCGCTTCCGGTGGGGCCCCCTGCGCACCGCACCGCTCATGCTGCTGGTGTACTTCCTGTTCGGCAGCATGTTCGCGGCTCCCACCCATGCGCTGTGGGGCATCGCCCCCACCCTGGGCTCGCTGAAGGAGCTGCTGTTCGCACCGGTCACGAGCTGGAAGGCAGCGCTGACCATCGCACCACCGGTGGGCACCGCCCAAGGGGTGCTGGTCGTGGTGTGGATCAGCATGCTGCTGCTGGCGCTGTTCTCGATGACCATCGTGATGCGCACCCGGCTCTACGTGGTCGCGTGGCTGTTCCCCCTGGCCCTGCTGCTCGTGAGCGTGGTCTTCGGCACCACCGAGGCCACCTGGCCGGTGGTGCGCGGCGTGCTGTTCGCCGTGATCTCGGTGGCCTGGCTGACCTGGCGGTTCGAGAGCGGACGGCTCGACAGTGCCCGGTCCACGATCATCTCCGACACGGTGCGGCCAGGATCCTGGAAGAACCCCGTGCTGCGTCGCCGGGTGATCGGTGGGGCCGTGATCATGGCGATCGCCGCCGGCGCTGCCGTGGGTGCCCAGTCCCTGCTGGACCCGCCCTCGGGGACCATCCGGCATGCCGTCCGTGACTACGTCACCCCGCCCTTCGATCCCCGGCAGTACGTGTCGCCCCTGACCGAGTTCCGCGGATACCTCAAGAACCAGCGCGATGCCGAGCTGTTCACCATCACCGGTGTCACCGGGGGCGAGAAGGTGCGCCTTGCCACCATGGACCAGTACGACCTGCACGTGTACAACGTCGCGGGGGGCCGTGACAAGGACGCGCCCGAGGGTGCATTCCTGCGGACGGCAGGGGGAGTGGACCTGCACGAGGCCAGCGGCTCTCAGCGCACCTCCACCGTGACCATCGGGGCGTACAGCGGCGTGTGGATGCCCACGCTGGGGGAGCGCACCAATCGCATCGACCTGGGGGATCTGCCGCCCGAGCGCAGCGGTGCCCTCGCCGAGAACCTGTACCTCAACGAGAAGTCCCAGACCGCGGTGAACTCCAGCGGGCTTCGAGCGGGCGACAGCTACGAGGTCGGCTACGAGCCCTACTCCGACCTCACTGTCGAGCAGCGACGCACCGCCAAGTTCGCTGACATCGACCTGCCGCCCAACGCCCGTCTCGGCCCCGAGTTCGCGCAGCTGGCCGACGAATGGGTGGGAGGCGTCGACACGGACTACGACCGCTTCCAGAACCTCTCCCGCCACATCAAGCAGGACGCCTTCTACTCCAACGGCATCGATGAGGACGACACGGCGTCCCTGTCCGGACACGGGTACAGCCGCCTATGGTCGATGCTGCAGGACGTCGGATTCGACAAGGAGAAGTCCGACGCCGCCCCGACCGGGCGCATCGGCGATGAGGAGCAGTTCGCTGTGCTCACCGCGGTGATGGCCCGGGAGATCGGCATCCCCGCCCGGGTGGTGATGGGCTTCGAGGTCCCCGAGGGCGCCGAGGGCACGGTGGCGATCACCGGGGATGACGTCACCGCGTGGGTCGAGGTCGCGTTCGAGGGCCTCGGATGGGTGCGGTTCGATCCGGCACCCGATGACGATCAGGACCCGACCCAGCCGAAGCCCAAGGAGGTGGAGGAGCCCATGCCGCAGGTGGCCCAGCCTCCACCCCCGCCGGCAGAACCGCCCTCCCCGCCGCCCGGCGCGACGAGCGAGGACAAGCCCCAGGACGAGGACCCGCCCGAGGAGACCCGCAGCTGGGTGGTGTACGCCGCCTTCGCGGCCGTCCCGGTGCTGCTGCTGTTCCTGGCGCTCACGGGCATCGTCGTCGCGAAGGTGGTGCGGCGCAGACGGCGCCGGGCCAGGGGTGCGCTTCCGGACCGCATCGATGGCGGTTGGCAGGAGATCCTGGACCTGTTGACCGACATGGGGCGCCGACCCGACCCGATCCGCACCCGCTCCGAGACCGCGGCGATGCTGGAGGGTGAGGTGCCGGGAGCTGGAGCGGCCCTGCTCGCCAGTCGCGCTGATCGAGCGGTGTTCGGGCCCGACGATCTTCCTCCGGTGGTGGTGGAGGAGTACTGGGAGCAGGTGGCCGCCGCGCGGCGTAGCATGACCGCCTCCGTACCGTGGCACAAGCGGATGCGCGCACTGTTCTCCTTGCGTTCGTTCCGTCGTCGCAGTGCGGAGCGGCGAGCTCACAGGCGCCGTGAGCGCGCGGCGGCTCGGGAGCGATCGCAGGCCGAGCGCCGTGCACACGCGATGCGTCGTCGTCGTGCACCCGTCTCGGGGGTGGGCGGCACGGGCTCGTCCCGAGGCAGCAGCAAGAGGAAGGGCAGATCGTGATGAGCCAGACGCGGTACTGCAGCACGTGCGGGACTCTGCTGTCGCAGGGGGCTGCCATCTGCGGGGAATGCGGGGCCCGCTATCAGGAGTCCCCGTACGAGCGCCGCGCCACCGATGCGCCGGGGGCATGGGCCCAGGCCCCCCGTTCGCGCTCTCGCGATCTCGGCGAGGAACGGGAGACCGCCTCTGAGGACGACGGCATCCAGCTCATCTCGCGGGAATCGCTCCAGCCGAAGGCCCCAGGCGCGACAGCCCTGCGGCCGCCGGAACAGTACGATCAGCTGATGGTCACTCAGCAGCCTTCGAACGCCCCTGCGACGGGGTCAGCCTCCGGAGCGCCTGCCCCGGGCGGTTCCCACGCCGCGGGGGGCGCCTCCGGTGCGCCCGACGGCGCTGTGCCGGCGATGGAACCGCCGCTGGACGGCTGTGTCCCCGCCAGCCCGCTCAAGCGCTTCCTCGCCGCGCTGCTGGACGGCGTGATCGCGACGCTGGTGATGATCCCGTTGACGATCGGCCTGATCCTGGTGCTCACCCAGGAGACCGTGAGTCTGCTCGCAACGATCCTGGTGGGAGTGGGCGCTGCCCTGCCTGCGGCGTACACCGTGCTGATGATCTGGCTGCACGGAGCCAAGGGCTTCACCCTCGGCAAGCTGATCATGGGGCTGCGCACCACCCGCCTCTCGCAGGCCGGCCCCATCGGCCTGCTGCGCTCCCTGGGCCGCTGGTTCCTGTACGGCATCGCCTCGCTGATCATGGCGCTGTCGATCTTCCTGGATCCGAAGAAGCTGCTGCGCGGCTTCCACGACCGCGCTGTCGATTCGGTCGTGGTGGACATCAAGACCGGTCGCAACCCGATGAAGCCGCGCCCCGACGATTTCGAGCGACAGGACGCCGAGCACTACCTCGGTGCGCCGTCGGTGGCGGTCACCACGCACGAGAACCTCCTGGCGACCCCCGGCTCGGCCTGGGCCGGGCAGGGTGATGCCAGTGCCGCTTCCGCGTCGTCCCAGGACCCCCGACAGACCGGCGGGTGGGGTTCCGGCATCGGAGAGGCCAGCCCTTACGCCCCTCCGCCGCAGGATGCGCAGCAGACTGCAGGGGACTCCTGGGCACCTCCGGAGGTCCCCGCTCTGGCGTCCCCGGCACCGCAGCCACAGCAGCCTCAGGAGCAGCAGTGGGGTGTGCCGTCGCAGCCGCAGCAGGCACCCGCCCAGCAGTGGGGCGCCCCGTCGCAGCCGCAGCAGGCGCCCGAGCAGCCGTGGGGCGGCACGGCCGCACAGGAGCCCGCCGCCCAGCAGTGGCAGGCACCGGCGGCGGCACCCCCCGGTGCGTCGCAGGGCCCTCCGTCGCAGCACGTCCCGGCCGAGCACACCACCGACGCCTGGGACGACGGCGACGTCGACGAGGAGACTCGCGCGGTGATCGGGGCGGATCAGGACCTCGGCGACCTCGAGCAGACGCGCGTCTCGGTCGCGGCTCCAAGGCTCCCCGCCGTCACGCTGCGCGCGGATGACGGCACCGAGAGGGTGGTGACGGGTCCGGTCGTGATCGGCCGCAATCCTGCTGCTGGGCAGGGTGAGGTGCAGTTCGTGCTCAAGGACGAGACACGCTCGATGTCCAAGACCCACCTGCGGCTGGACGGGACCGGAAGGGACATCATCGTCACCGACCTGGGTTCGACGAACGGCTCGGCCATCGTCAGGGCCGACGGATCCCGGGAGAGCCTGGTGCCGAACACCCCGACCGTCCTGCCCGAGGGGGCCGCCCTGGCCCTCGGCGATCGCACCCTGACCGTGGAGAGGGACACGTGATCGACCGCTCCCTCTCCGACCCGGACATCCCCGGGACCATTCGCGCGGTCTCTGCGGCGGCCACCCATGTCGGCCATGTGCGGGCGACCAATGAGGACAGCCTGCTGAACGCACCTCCCGTCTACCTCGTCGCCGATGGCATGGGCGGGCACAACGCCGGTGAGGTCGCCAGTGCGATCGCGGTCGAGGAGTTCGAGAAGCTCACGATTCAGGAGAACGTCACCGTCGAGCAGCTCGGCCAGGCCCTGCGGGCGGCTGCGGAGCGGATCGCGGAGCTGGGAGGCGAGGCGCAGCTCGGCGCCGGCACCACGGTCGCGGTCGTGGCGACCATGGTGCTGGACGGGGTGGGCTACTGGGTGGTGCTCAACCTCGGCGACTCGCGGGTGTACCGCTTGTCAGGCGAGATCTTCGAGCAGGTCAGCGTCGATCACTCGGTGGTCCAGGAGCTCATGGACCGCGGGGAGCTCAGTCGCGAGGAGGCGAAGGTCCATCCGTACCGGCACATGGTCACCCGCGCACTGGGTGCCGGGCCGGAGTCCGATCCGGACTACTGGCTGATCCCGGCCGAGACGAACGACCGCATGCTGGTGTGCTCCGACGGACTCACGGGCGAGGTCGACGACGCCACCATCGAGAGGGTGCTGCGGGGACCGCAGGACGTGCGAACGATCTGCGAGAGCTTGGTCCAGCTGGCGCTGGACGCCGGCGGTCGCGACAACGTCTCGGTGGTGGTGGTCGAGGCGGTCGAGGTGGTCGGCCTGGGAATCGCTGCAGAGACCACCGGTGGCCGGGAGCCGCAGGGCGAGGGTTTCGAGGTGGATGAGGACACCCTGCCGCGCGGGCTCGGTTCCGGGGGAGGCGCCGGGGCATGAGCGAGGGGGCGCCGCTGCTCGGGCGGGGAACGTGGATCCAACCGGGACCGGCCACGCTGGTCGTGCGCGAGTCGGGCTGGGCTCTGATGGTCCCCGGGCTGAAGAAGGAGGTCGTCGAGGCCGCCTGGACCGCCCTGGGGGACGAGCCCACCGCAGACGGCTTCCTGGACGACCTGGTCCAGGCCGCTGGGCTCGAGAGCCTCGACAAGCTTCCCGCGATCCTGTACGCACTGGTGGACGGCACGACCGCGCACGTGGGCGTGAAGGGCAAGACCCCTTTGGCGGTCTACACGGCGCAGGGGGCCCGGCAGATCGCAGGCACAGAGGACGAGCCGCTCGCGCAAGAGACGATCGAAGGGGTGCGCCGCATCGCCTTCGGCGACCTGCCGCCGGAGGAGCCCACCGGCGGGCTGCGCCTGGAGGTCGGCATCTCCCGCGTCCGCGGGTTCGTGCAGGCCACCATCGACCCGTCCGAGCTGGACGACGAGGCGCGCGCTGCACTCGCCGAGCAGGTGGAGAAGGACGGGCGCTCGATCGAGGATCCGGAGGCGAAGAAGCGGAAGGCCGAGAAGCCCAAGCCTCCGCCGCCGAAGGCGCCTGCGGCACCGAGCACCCCGGTGCGCAAGCCCATGCTGGCCACCCGGCCTCCCGGAGCCATGCCACCCTCGCGATCGTCCAGTGCTCCAGCCCAGGCGGCAGCGCCGGCTGGTCCCAGCGTGTTCGACGACCTGTTCGGTGACAAGAAGGACGACAAGCACAGCGACGCTGCTCCGGCACCGGCGGCCTCCAACGCCCCCGCTCCAGCACCGGAACCCGCTCCGTCTCCCGACCCCGCCCCAGGTCCCGACCCCGCCCCAGGTCCCGACCCCGCCCCGGGTCGCGACCCCGCCCCAGGTCCGGAGCCCGCCCCAGCTCCCGGGCCCGAGGCCAAGCCGTCCGTGGCACCCGCGCCCTCGGCCGAACCTGCGCCGGGACCCGCGCCTGCCGCAGCTGCCCCGGGGAAGCGGCGACTCGTGAGCACCTCGCTCTTCGATCGGAAGCGACGCGCGCCGACGCCGGAGCCGACCCCGGCCGCGCCGACTCCCGCGCCGGCCCCTGAGCCCGCCGCGACACCGCAGCCGACTTCTCCTCCTGAGCGGGTGGCGGCGCCCGAGCCTGCGCCTGAACCTGCCGCGGCCCCTGAGCCTGCGGCGACGCCACAGGCGGAACCGGCCGCTGCACCGGGGAGCGCGTCCCCGCCGGAACCGGCCACCCCCGCCGACGCAGCTCCGGCGTCATCAACCAGCCCGGACGTGCGGCGGCCTGCATCCCCAGCACCGCAGGAGCCACCGACCTCATCGATCCCGACCCCACCGGAACCGGATGACGACGAATCCCCGGTGACGCTCATCGCCCCGATCGAGGACGAGCACGCGACCGGAGACCCCGAGGACACGGGGACGGACAAGGAGACGGACGAGAGGGGCAGCACCAGCGCGGACGCACCCGCCGGCACCACCTCCGGTGGCACGGCCTCCTCACTCGGGTTCGGTAACGACCTCGACGCCACCGGCGCCTACGACGACCTCTTCGGCAAGACCGTGTTCCGCCGAATCGAGGACGCCGCAGTACGACGCACCGACGAGGACGAGGACTCCGAGGAGGCGGGCTCGAGCTCCGAGACGGCACCGACCGAGCCCGACCAGGACGACGATGCGGTGCCCGCGGACGACGACACCCCCGAGACCCTGGCTCAGCCCGCCCGGCCGACGGCAGACGAGGCATCCTCCGCCATCGGGGGCGACTTCATCGACTGGGTGCCCGGCGTGGGGAGGGCTGCTCCCGAGATCGCACGGACCGCCGCCCGCCGTGCCTCGCACCCTTCCCCGGTCCAGCCCGCATACCCACAGGTCCACATGGCGGAGAGGCCCCCCGCCCCCGTCACCGGTCCGCCCCGGGCAGTGGCACCCTCGTACGGCTCCGCACCCGTGCCCCAGGAGGGGATCGGCTTCCTCCAGCACCCGGGCACCCCTGCCATGCAGGCCCGTCCTGAACAGCAGAGCGATCCCGGGCACGGGGGACCCCACTTCCCCGGTGCCGCAGCGCCGGGCAGCGCGGCCATGTCGGCACCGCAGCCGTCTGCCGCCCCTTCTGCGCCCGCCCCTCAGGGCGGCATCCCTCAGCGGGGCGCCCCGCAGCCTGCGGGGCCGGCGGCGGCAGGGCCTGGACCGGCTCGACCTCACGCCGGAACCGGGCGGCAGGGCCACCCCTCGGCCCCAGGGCACACTGCCCGGGCGGCCAGTGCTCCGCACCCGGTGGCCCCCTCCGGGCCCCCTCCGATGCCTGCACCCTCTCCCGCACCTGCGGCGGGCGCCGGCCCCCGTCCGGCAGCGCCCGCGCACGCCGGATCCGCGGCCCCGGGTGGACGGCAGGCCGCCCGAGCCGTCGTGATCCCGGGCCTGCTCTGCCCCCACGGGCACCCCAACTGCCCCGAGCGAACCCTGTGCCGCACCTGCGGAGGACCGCTCGAGCAGAAGACCCGTCCGGTCCACCGGCCGCCCCTGGGGACGGTCGACATCTCCACCGGTGGCGGATTCGTGCTCGACCGCTCCGCCGTCATCGGCCGTCGCCCCCGGGCCTCACGGGTCAGTGCCGACGACGTCCCCCAGCTGGTGACGGTCCCCAGCCCGCAGCAGGACATCTCCCGATCGCACCTGGAGCTGCGCCTCGAGGGATGGCGAGTCATCGCACTGGACATGGGCACCACCAACGGCACCACTCTCGAGCGACCGGGGATGGAGCCGGTGCGCCTGCGCGCAGGGGAGGGCGTGGTCCTCGGCGAGGGCGACCGACTCGACCTGGGAGATGGGGTCCGACTGACGATGAGGGGGATGGCATGAGCTCCCGTGCACCATCGCAGCCGCCCCAGCTGCCCGGCTACGAGTTCGAGAAGCTGCTGGGATCCGGCGGATTCGCCGACGTCTTCCTGTACCGGCAGTTCCGCCCCCAACGACGGGTCGCCATCAAGGTGCTCCTGTCCAGCGTGCTCGACGACACCGTGCGTCGCCAGTTCGACGCCGAGGCCAACGTGATGGCCACGATGTCGACCCACCCCTCCATCGTCACCATCCACACCGCCGACGCCTCCAGCGACCATCGGCCCTTCATCGTGATGGAGTACTGCCCCCGCCCCAACTACGGGGTCCGGTTCCGCAAGGAGCGGATCACGGTGGCGGAGGCGCTGCGCGTGGGCGTGCAGATCGCCGGTGCTGTGGAGACCGCTCACAGGGCCGGGATCCTGCATCGGGACATCAAGCCGGCCAACATCCTGGTCACCGAGTACAACCGGCCCGCCCTCACCGATTTCGGCATCTCGATCGTCGCCGGGCAGAGCAGCGACCTGGAGGATTCCCAGGGGATGTCGATCCCATGGTCGCCCCCGGAGTTCTTCGCGGATCCCCCGCGCGCCGATGTTCGCAGCGATGTGTTCTCCCTGGCCGCGACCGTGTACTCACTGCTGGCCGGGCACACCCCGTTCGAGCGGGCCGGTCAGCGCAACACGGCCTCCGACCTCATCCACCGGATCACGAGCGAACCCCTGCGGCCCCTGAACAGGCCGGACGTCCCCGCCGAGCTGAACCGAGTGCTGTCCATCGCCATGGCGAAGGATCCGGCGGGCCGCTATGACACCGCCTTGGCGTTCGGGCGGAGCCTGCAGCAGGTGGAGATGGCGCTCTCGCTGCCGGTCACGCAGATGGACGTGCTGGATGACCGGGGCGCCCCGACGGTACCCGCCGCCGATGACGACGAGCTGGACAGCCACACCCGGATCCGGAAGGTCGCCACGGTCGACCCCGAGACCGGGGGAGCAGCCTCGGGTGGGCCTCGCCGCCTCGACCCGTACGCCGGGGTGGCCCCGGCACTGGGCTCGCCCGCGCCGGAGGGATACGGATCACCGGCCTCCGCTGCCGCGGGGCCGGAGGAGTCCACGATGCTGCGGCCCGCCGGGACTGCGCTGTCCACGATGTCCGGCGCCTCACCGGCACCTGCTGGGCCCGCTGCCGTGGCGGCCCCGGAGCTCGCAGACGTGCGCAGGACCCCGGCCTGGCCGTTCGTGACACTGGCGGCCGTGCTGGTGATCCTGCTGGGCGTGGGTGCCACGCTCGCGGTGCGCCACTACTTCGTGGACAAGCCCGGCCCCATCGAGACCTCCGAGATCAACGTGCCCGAGCCCCCCGCCGAGCCACCGCCGCCGCCGGTGGACCCGCAGATCGTGGTGGTGGTCGCCGGTGAGCTCGGAGGGGAGACGGGGCGTGCACGGGTGGAGTGGGGGTTGCCCGAGGGCATCGAGGAGGACCAGCACTTCCTGGTGGAGTGGGTGGACCTTCCTGAGAACTACGAGGATTTCCAGGTCCCCCACGAGGTGCACGGCCGCTCCTCCGTCACGCTGGAGATCCCGCCCGGACAGACCGAGCTGTGCGTGCAGGTGCGCACGGTGGATCCTTCCGGGCCCTCCAGCGAACCGCAGCAGGCATGCATCGATGGCGGATGACCGGGACCGTGCGGGGACGATGGCAGGCAGGACGAAGGACGAGGGAGGACGGACGGTGACGTCGACGATATCTGTGGAGTTCTGCGGGGAGTGGTTCCGCGTCGCGGAGGGGGAGGAGCTGACGATCGGCCGGGACGCCGATCTCAACGTCGACGACGACAACCCCTACCTGCATCGCCGTTTCCTGTCCATCGTGCAGGTGGAGACGATGTGGTGGCTGGTCAACATCGGATCGCGCCTGTCCGCCACCATCACCGACGGCACCGGGACCATGCAGGCATGGTTGGCCCCGGGCGCGCGGATCCCGCTCGTGTTCGACGTGACCAAGGTGGTGTTCACCGCGGGGCCCACCACGTACGATCTCGAGATCCACGCCGACTCCCCGCAGTTCGAGCGCAGCCCCAGCCTGGATGACCCGGTGGGGGAGACCACCGTGGGCTCCGTGCAGCTCACCGCCAGCCAGAAGCTGCTGATCCTCGCCCTCGCCGAGCCGATGCTCACCCGGGAGGGCAGCGGGATGAGCGCGGTGCCCACCTCGGCTCAGGCCGCCGAGCGGCTGGGCTGGCCGCTGACGAAGTTCAACCGCAAGCTCGACAACGTGTGCGACAAGCTGGACCGCATGGGGGTGCGGGGCCTGCGCGGCGGCCCCGGCAAGCTCGCGAGCAACCGTCGAGCCCGCCTGGTGGAGCACTCGGTGTTCTCACGACTGGTGAGCTCCGAGGACCTGCCTCTGCTGGACCAGGCCCACGACGTCGACGAGGACTGATAGATGCGCATCAAGCTCACGCTGCGCAGGCCCGAGGACCGCCTGACGGACCTGGAGGTGACCGCGGACGCGACGGCCTCGGTCGCGGACGTCGCCAATGCGCTGTACCTCGCCGATCCGCTTCGCTCGGAGCTGGAGCCCCCGGAGGGGCTCACGCTGCAGGTGCAGGACCCGGGAGCCGGGCCCGGTGCGGGGGGTGTGCGCTCGCTGGACCGCGAGATCGACCTGATCCAGGCCGGGCTCCGCTCCGGCAGCGTGGTCTCCATCGCGCGCTCCTCCACCGAGTACGCCACCCGATCGGAGTCCCGCGGTGCGGCGGTGGCCCTGATGCGGGTGCTCTCGGGCCCGGAGGCAGGACGCGAGTTCCCCCTGCCCTCCGGTTCCAGCGTGGTGGGCCGTGAGGGAGACCTCGACATCCGCATCGCCGATCCGATGCTCTCCAAGCGGCACGCTCGCATCAACGTCGGGGACTCGATCGAGATCGTGGACATGCACTCGTCCAACGGCGTGGTCATCGGCGGTGAGCAGGTCCAGCGTGCCGTGATCGGCCCCGCCGACACCGTGCTGATCGGCCAGACCACCTTCTCCGTGATCGCCCTGCACCGCCTGGGCGGCACTGCCCCCAGCTCGCCGGTGGTGGAGTTCAACCGGTCCCCGCGCGTGGTGCCCCGCTTCCCCTACCGGCCGTTGAAGGCACCCACACCGCCCAAGGAGCCGGCCCCGCAGTTCTTCCCCATCTTCATGCTGTTCGCGCCCATCCTCATGGGCGGGTTCATGTTCTCCCTGACCCGCAGCCCGTTCTCGCTCATGTTCGTGTTCATGATGCCGATGATGGCCACGGCCGGGTACCTCAACCGCAAGTTCCAGCAGAAGAAGGTGCTCGAGCGGCAGATCCAGAACTTCGAGGAGGGGCTGGCCTCCCTCAAGCGCCGGGTCACCGCCGCACAGGACCTCGAACGCGCGGTGCGCCTGGTGGAGACCCCGTCGGCCGCCGACACGGTGGACGCCGCCTTCCGACTGGGCCGCCTGCTGTGGACCCACCGTCCCGAGCACAATGCCTTCGCCACGGTGAGGCTGGGCCTGGGGATCGCCGAGTCCCGGGTGGGCATCGAGATGCCCGGGGAGAACGACGCCATCCCCAAGTACTACGACATGCTCGACGACATGAACGAGGAGTACAAGCTGATCGCCGGCGTGCCGGTGGTCGCCGAGCTCCGCTACGCCGGCAACATCGGCGTCGCCGGTGGAGGTGACGAGGCCGATGGTGTGGCCAGGGGCATCGTCACCCAGCTGTTCTCCCTGCACTCACCGGCCGAGATGGCGATAGCTGCGATCACCTCGCGCTCCAGCCGGGACACGTGGCATTGGCTGAAGTGGCTGCCGCACACCTCCAGTCCCCACTCGCCCCTGCCGGGTGATCATCTCGCCGACACCCCGGGTCGGGGCACCGCCCTGATGTCCCGGATCGAGGAGCTGATCGAGCAGCGCAGCGGCGGCGAGGCGGCTCAGCTGCGCACCCCGATGACGCCGGACATCACCTCCGAGCCCGAGATCCCGCCCGAGCCGATCACCCCCAACCTGGTGGTGATCATCGAGGACGACGCCCCGGTGGACCGCGCGCGGCTGGTGCGCATCGCGGAGCGCGGGCCCGACGTCGGCGTGCACGTGATCTGGTCGGCCTCCAACGTCGCCGCCCTGCCGGCTGCCTGCCGCACCTACGTGTCGGTCGAGGAGTCCGTGGAAGGTGCCAGCGCCGGGCACGTGCGGCTGGGGGAGCGGTATTACCCGGTCACCGTCGAGACCGTCTCGGTGGAGGTCGCCGCCGGCGTCGCCCGGCATCTGTCCCCCGTGGTGGATGCGGGCGTGCCCGTC
Source organism: Brachybacterium sp. p3-SID957 (assembly GCF_025144775.1). Classification (NCBI taxonomy): domain Bacteria; kingdom Bacillati; phylum Actinomycetota; class Actinomycetes; order Micrococcales; family Dermabacteraceae; genus Brachybacterium; species Brachybacterium sp. p3-SID957. The sequence continues at coordinate 22,593 of NZ_JALXKT010000045.1, forward strand.
GATGACGACTCCGACCTGCCGCGAGCCATCTCCTACCTCAAGCTCGGCGGCATGGCGCTGGCCGAGGACCCGGGGCACATCATCGAGCGGTGGAAGGAGAACAACTCCTTGACCCCGCGCGACGGATCGCCGCCCCAGCGCCGCAAGCATGACGCCAACCTGCGCGGGCTGATCGGCCACAACGGCCAGGACGCCTTCCACCTGGACCTGCGCACCCAGGGCCCCCACGCCCTGGTGGGCGGAACCACGGGTGCAGGCAAGTCGGAGTTCCTGCAGGCATGGGTGATGGGAATGGCCACTGCGCACGGCCCCGACCGCGTCACGTTCCTGTTCGTGGACTACAAGGGCGGTGCCGCGTTCGCCGATGCCATCACGCTGCCGCACGCGGTGGGGCTGGTGACGGACCTGTCACCGCACCTGGTGCGTCGTGCCCTGACCTCCCTGCGCGCCGAGCTGCACCACCGCGAGCACCTGCTGAACCGCAAGAAGGCCAAGGACCTGGTGTCCCTGGAGCGCACGGGGGACCCCGAGGCGCCTCCCAGCCTGATCATCATCGTCGACGAGTTCGCGGCTCTGGCCAAGGAGATCCCCGAGTTCGTGGACGGCGTGGTGGACGTGGCCGCCCGTGGTCGATCGCTGGGCCTGCACCTGATCCTGGCCACGCAGCGACCCGCCGGTGTCATCAAGGACAATCTGCGCGCCAACACCAACCTGCGGATCGCCCTGCGCATGGCCGACGAGGCCGATTCGAAGGACATCCTGGGCGATGCGATGGCCGCGCACTTCGACCCCGGGATCCCGGGCCGTGCTGCCGCCAAGACCGGGCCAGGGCGCATCGCCACCTTCCAGACGGGGTACGCCGGCGGGTGGACCACCCACGAGCCCGAGCGCGCCCGCATCGACATCGTGGAGATGGACTTCGGCACCGGTGAGCAGTGGGACATCCCCGCTCCACCCGCGACGGAGGTCAAGGACCCCGGTCCCAACGACATCAGCCGCATGGTCCGGACCATCACCGCGGCCGCGGAGCAGGCGGGCGTGCCGACGCCGCGCAAGCCGTGGCTGTCCGAGCTCGCCGAGGCGTACGACCTGGCCCGTCTGCCCAGTCGGCGCACCGACGAGGACCTCCTGATGGGCGTGATGGACGTCCCGGAGAACCAGGCGCAGCCCACCGTGTCGTACTACCCGGACCGTGACGGCAACATGGCGATCTATGGCACCGGCGGCTCGGGCAAGTCCACGACGCTGCGCACCATCGCGATCTCGGCCGCCTCCACCGTGCGCGGTGGCCCGGTCCACGTGTACGGGCTCGACTTCGGCGCCTCCGGCCTGACGATGCTGGAGGAGCTGCCGCACGTGGGCGCCATCGTCTCCGGGGACGACGAGGAGCGGGTGATCCGACTGCTGCGCACCCTGCGCGAACTCATCGACGAGCGCGCCCGCGCCTTCTCGGCGATCCGCGCCGGGTCCGTGTCCGAGTACCGGGAGCTGGCGAACGCACCGGAGACCCCGCGCATCCTGCTGCTGGTCGACGGCATGGCCGCGTTCCGCGAGGCCTACGACTTCTCCAACCTGACGAAGTGGTTCACCACCTTCGTCCAGATCGCCACCGATGGCCGCCAGGTGGGCGTGCACGTGATCGTCACCGGTGATCGCCCCAACGCGATCCCCACCTCCCTGGGCTCGTCCATCCAGAGGCGGCTGATACACCGCATGGCATCGGTGGACGACTACATGGCCTTCGGCGCACCCAAGGACGTGCTCGACGGCACCTCCCCACCCGGACGCGCGATCCTGGACAGTCACGAGATGCAGGTCGCAGTCCATGGCGGCGACTCCAACGTGGCCATCCAGTCGCGCGAGGTCAGCAAGCTCGCCCAGGCCATGAGGCGCGCCGGGGTCCCGGAGGCACCAGGGGTGCAGAGACTCCCCGAGCGCGTGGAGCTCTCGGAGCTGCGCCCCGTGGTCGACGGCCAGCCGGTGCTGGGCCTGGGAGACGAGACGCTCGCGGAGGTCACCTACGAGCCCCGTGGAGCCTTCATGGTCACCGGACCGATGGGATCGGGACGCACCACCGCGATGCTCACCATCGCGACCGGCCTCAAGGCGCTGCCCGCGCCCATGCGCCTGGTGCGCTTCTCCGCTCGCCGCACCCCGCTCACCGGCCTGCCGATCTGGGATGTGGAGGGGTCGGATCCGGAGACCGTCAAGGACCTGGCTGCCCAGCTGCGCCAGACCGTCGAGTCCGGCTCGGTCGCCGAGGGCAGGCTGGCCCTGTTCATCGACGGGGTCGCCGACTTCACCGGTACGGGGGTGGAGAACGACCTGGACAAGCTGATCCGTGCCTGCACCCGCGAGGGGCAGTTCGTGGTCGGTGAGAACGAGTCCGCCTCCTGGTCACAGGCCTACGTGCTGGCCCAGCCCTTCAAGGCGGGGCGGCGGGGTCTCCTGCTGCAGCCCGGGGAGATGGACGGCGACACGCTGCTGGGCACCGGTCTGGGCCGGGTGCGCCGGGCGGACTTCCCCACCGGCCGCGGGTTCCTGGTGTTCAGCGGCAGGGCGGTCAAGCTGCAGGTCGCCCAGATCACGACCTGAGGCGGCGCGGGGGACCGCACGGGGTTCCTCCCCAAGCCGTCCCCATGGGGACTCCTCCCCATGGCCGCGTGTCGCGGCCCGCTCTACAGTGGGACCGTCGAACAGTCGGCAGCAGGCGGTGCACGGGATTCGGGCGCGGCCGCGAGGCACCAGTAACTGAGGAAGGGGAACCCGACGGTGAACGCCTTGAAGGGTATGAATGTCGAAGAGGTCCGGGGCATGGCGCGCCAGCTGCGCGAGGCCGCGGAGGAGATCACCCGCATCGAGCAGGAGCTCACCAGCGGCCTCGAGGAAGTGGACTGGACGGGTCCTGATGCCGACCGTTTCCGCGGGCAGTGGTCCGGGGAGATGATCCCGGCCCTCCAGCAGATCATGAACTCGGTGAACGAGCTCGGCGAGACCGCTGATCGCAACGCTGCCGAGCAGGAGGCCACCTCCGGCTCCTGACCCGCAGGTGAGCACGAGCGGTACCACGTGAGGGGCCGGGATGGAAC